>PQAL01000039.1 GCA_003105035.1 Anaerolineales bacterium
TACACATCGGTGGCCTCATCCAGCAGCCCCATGGTATAGACGGTCAGCGAGGAGCCCAGCCCGGGTACCTGGCCACAGTCGGGGATGATGCTGATGCCCGCCTGGCGTGCTTCAGCGTTGAACGCATGCTGCTGCCGGGCAATATCGGTATTCCCGCCTAGATCACACATACTGGCTTTAGCCTTAATTGCCGCCTGGGTGATACCCAGGTTGAAATAATACGGGACTGCACTGACAAACGCATCCACCCCCGTCAGTACTTTTTCGACGGCTGCCAGGTCGGTCGCGTCCACCTGCGTCGCCTCCGCCACATTATTGCCGATCAATTCATTGACCCGCTCAGCCGCGCGTTTGGCTATCTCCAGCTCCCGGTCGGCCAGGATGACTTTTTTTGCCTCGCCCCAACGCGCCATGTCATAAGCTGAAGCAGTGCCTTGCCGGCCTGCACCGATAACTGCATACGTGTATTCCATTTTTACCCTCCGCAGGATTGTCTGAAGCAAATTATAAGATAAAACACACCTCCCCGCATGTTTCTAGTGTGGTACACTCCCAGATTGTCTGATATTTGGGTGAATTGATCGATTATGGATGCTAAAACCTTAATTACCCTTGAGTACCCCAAGGTACTCGAACGCCTGGCAGGATACTGTGCATTTGCTGCGTCTACTGAGGCAGCCTTAAAACTGCAGCCAACTCACCAATATCGAGGAAGCCCAGCGCAGGCTGGCGGAGACCAGCGAAGCGGTTCGCATGCTCGTTACCCGGCCCGACCTCACCATTGGTGGGGCACGCGACGTGCGCCAGGCGGTTGACCTGGCGGCTCACGGAGGTGTGCTGGCCCCTGCCGATTTGCTGGATATCAAATCTACCTTGGTAGCCGCCCGCACGCTGGTGCGCACCTTTGAGCGCCTGGCCGAGCAGTTCCCCACGTTGTACGAGATCGCCACGCAGATCCCCGCCCCAATGGGCCTGGTGGATAGTGTCACGCGTGCTATCTCGGAACGCAGCGAGATCCTGGACAGCGCTTCCGAAGCCCTGGCAGCCATCCGCCGTGACCTGCGCATCGCCCATGACCGGCTGATGACCAAGCTCCAACGCATGGTGTCTGATCCACACACCGCCCCCTATTTACAGGAGGCCTTGATTACCCAGCGTGACGGGCGTTACGTGCTGCCCCTGCGCTCCGAATTCAAAGGACGTATACGGGCGGTGGTACACGACCAGTCTGCCTCCGGGGCAACCCTGTTTGTGGAGCCGCTTAGTGTGGTGGAGCATAACAACGAATTCCGCGAGCTTCAGCTGGCTGAACGAGATGAGGAACGTCGTATCCTGACCGAGCTTTCAAGCCAGGTGGGGATGCAGGCTATCAACATCTTAAAGACGGTTGAACGTGTAGCTGACCTGGACCTGTGCTTTGCCAAGGCGAAATACTCTGACGCCATCTCTGCCACCGAGCCTACCCTACAGCCCATCGGTAAGCCCTCCGGCCGGCACCCGGGGACCATTATCCGCCTGTACCAGGCGCGTCACCCGTTACTCGATCCGGCTACGGTGGTGCCTATTGACGTTGAATTGGATGCTCAAACCTACGCCATGGTGGTCACCGGGCCCAATACGGGCGGCAAGACCGTCACGCTCAAAACGATCGGCCTCCTGGCGCTCATGGCCCAGTCTGGTCTGCACATTCCAGCCCACTCTGGCTCGGAGATCAGCCTGTTCCATAGTATCTATGCGGATATTGGGGACGAACAATCCATTGAGCAATCCCTGTCGACCTTTTCGGGGCATATCACCAACATCATCCGTATCCTCGAGCATGCCGACCGACGTTCGCTGGTCATCCTGGACGAGCTGGGTGCCGGCACTGACCCTCAGGAAGGTGCAGCCCTGGCGCGTGCCCTGCTGACCCACTTGCTCGAGCGCGGCATCACCACCCTGGTCACTACTCATCACCCTGAGCTCAAGGCCTTTGCTCATGCCACACCCGGGGTGGTCAACGCCAGCGTTGAATTTGACCTGGAAACGCTGCGTCCAACCTTCCACCTGACCATTGGATTGCCTGGTCGCTCGAATGCCCTGGCGATCGCCCAACGGCTTGGGATGCCCGACCCGATCATTACCTCGGCACGCTCCGAATTAAGCCCGGCTGACCTGCGAGCGGAGGATTTGCTGGATGAGATTCACCGCCAGCGCGATCTGTCGCGCAAGGCGCGTGCTGCTGCTGAAAATGCCCACCGTGAAGCCGAGGCCATGCGGGTCGAGCTGGCCAAACGCCTGGAAAAGATCGAAGATGAGCGGATGCAGGTGCTGGAAAAAGCCCGACGCCAGGCTGAGGAGCAGGTGGAAGCTGTGGAGGATGATTTGCGTGAGGTACGCCGGCAGCTGGCCCGCACCCGCCAGCCTCTGGAAGTCATTGAGCAGGTGGAAGAAATCGTGGAAGATCTGCAGGATGCGGTGGCAGTACCTGTGGAACGCCGTACGCCCGAAGCCCGCCTCACCCCCCAGCGGCGAGCTATCCGCCTGGGAGATCGGGTACGCCTGCATTCGCTGAACACCCAGGGTGTGGTCACTGCCCTGGGAGAGGAAGAAGCCGAGGTTTCGGTGGGGGTGCTGCGCATCCGCGCTCGCCTGGCAGAGTTGCAGCTAATTGGTGAGGAAACCGGTGCACCTTCCGGATCCACCGGCTTGCCCACTGCCCATGAGTTGATGGCAACCACCCGCTCGAAGTCAACCAGTGAATCAGCCTCCGGATCCGTGCGGCAGGCAGGTAGTCAAATATATGCCGAATCGCCAGGCATCGAGCTCGATTTGCGTGGCCAACGCAGCGAGGAGGCCCTGGATGCGCTTGACCGCTACCTTGACTCGGCCTATCTCGCCGGGCTGCCCTGGGTGCGCATCATCCACGGCAAAGGCACCGGTAAGCTGCGCCAGGCCGTTCGTGAAGCCCTGGGTCAAAACCCACATGTGAAATCCTTCGAGGCGGGTGGGGATAAAGAAGGCGGTGAAGGGGTCACGGTCGCCAAGCTGGCAGGGTAAATGATCGCAAATTTACGCTTGCCTGCCACCTTCCGGGCTTTTCGTCACCGTAACTACCTGCTGTGGTTTGTAGGGCAGGGCATCTCCCTGATCGGCACATGGATGCAGACCATGGCCCAGCAGGTGCTGGTATACCGCCTCACCGGCTCGGCTGCATCGCTGGGCATTATCAGCTTCATTGGACTGATTCCTCTCATCCCTCTTTCCCTGTGGGGAGGCTCCATCACCGATCGCTTCCCCAGGCGCAGCATCCTCCTGGTCACCCAAAGTATTATGCTCCTGCAGGCCTTCCTGCTGGCCTGGCTAACCTGGACTGGAACTGTGCAGATCTGGCAAGTCTATCTCCTGGCTTTCATCCTGGGTGCAGCGATCTCGGTGGACCTGCCTGCCAGGCAGGCATTCACGGTGGATATGGTGGAAGGCAAGGAGGACCTGACCAGCGCGATCGGAATGAATTCTGCCATGTTCAACGGGGCGCGTGCTATCGGGCCTGCTCTAGCTGGGATTTTAGTAGCTACTACCGGTGAAGCCAACGCATTCTTCTTTAATGGACTGACCTTTATTGCCGTACTCATCAGCCTGCTGTTGATGCGCAGTTTGCCGCTTCCGCACCCGATGCCTGATAGTGAGAGTAGTGCATTAAAGCACATGGCCGGTGGGATCAAATTCATCATGCAGCGCCAGACGATCCTGGTGCTGGTCAGCCTGATCGCGGTCAGTGCTTTCCTGTCCATGCCTTACAATACCCTGTTGCCCGTCTTCGCCAGCGACGTGCTGGCCGGCAGCGCACAAGGGGTGATCAACGCCATCTGCGGCTCAAGATTATATGCTATGGGTTGCCAGGCACCTGAAGCGTTGCCTCTCGGCCTGCTCTATACCATGATTGGTGTTGGGGCGGTGGTAGGGGCGCTCATAGTTGCCTCCCTGCCATCCAAGGCTCGGCGCGGGCTGCTCCTCACCCTGGGCAACCTGGCCTTTCCTTTTTTTCTATTGCTGTTCGCCTTTTCTAAGAATTTCGCCTTATCCATGGTGCTCATGCTCTTCATCGGTTTCAGCTTCGTCTGGCAGAATGCCCTGGCCAATACCCTGCTCCAGTTTGTCACCCCCGACGAGCTGCGTGGGCGGGTTATGGGTGTTTATAGTATGACCTTTCAGGCCATGTTCCGCCTGGGCGGCTTGCAGGCCGGGTTGGTGGCCGACTGGCTCAGTGCCTCGATCTCCGTAGCGATCGGTGCTGCGGTCTCGCTGATTTATGGAATCTTTGTCGCTATCCGTTTTCCCAAGTTGCGCGATCTGTAGTCGTTCACCTTCATAAAATAATGAGATATCTTGGGGTATATGCACCCTCAAGGATCGATTCTGCAGGGTCACAGGCGTTGTAGCGTTCTCGTCTGGGATTAAGTTCGTATATAATTAAAACTGTCCTAAAAACCGTAATAGCTTTATCTTGGGTGCCGGGTAGATTGTGAGGCTGATACCTGGCTCGTTTTTTACCCGCTACCTTTTCCTCAAATTTCACGGGAGAAAGCCAATGAGAGTTCGTTTTCTTAGTGCTGTGGTGTTCCTGGTTTTACTGGTAAGTCTGACCGGCAATGCCCGGGCAATCACCCCGCAGGCATTGACCAAACTATCCCTCGTATATGTTGAGCTAAGCACTTCTGATGATATTGCCCGCTTCGCCTCTACACAGCTGCCCATGGTCGCTATATTGGAGGAAGGCTTGCTCTCCACACCTGATAGCTCAGGGTTGCTCGCCCTGGACAAAGCTGGATTGAATTACCAAATATTAGATAGTGACTTGAAGCCAGGCTCATATTACCAGGCACAGACCTTACCCGGCCGTGTATCTCCTGATTATTCGGCGTACGGGCAGATCCTGCTCAACCTGGACGGCAGCGTACTGTTGCTCATGGACCCTTCAAAGCTTGAGACACTGACCCAGGCGGGTGCAGAAGTCCGAGCGATCACCCTTACCCCTAAGCCGCTTCCATCCATCCGAACCGAGCTTGTGTTCCCAGATGCAATTGAGCCAGATCCTCTCATCCAATTGATGATTGATCAGGTATCCACGGACCATATCTACCAGTACGACCAGGGTCTGGCTGGTGAAATCCCGGTATGGGTGGACGGCGCCTGGTATACCATCACCTCCCGTCGCACCGACAGTAACCTGAATATCCAAAAAGCCACCAGCTACTTTGGCCAACATTTGTCAGATCTGGGGATGGAAGTTGAATATCAAGTCTGGAATAACTCAACCAATCCAAATGTGATTGGCGAGATCCAGGGGTTATACAATCCTGAAGATATCTTCATTATTGGAGGGCATATTGACGATGTTCAGAGGGTACCCGCTGGCGCAGACGATAACGCCAGTGGCACAGTTGCCGCCATGATTGCTGCGGATATCCTTTCTCAATTCCAGTGGGGTTGTACTTTACGCTTTGCCGCCTGGACCGGTGAAGAGCAGGGTCTTCTTGGCAGTGATGCTTATGCACACAGGGCCTATCAACGAGGTGAAAATATTCTGGGTTACCTTAACCTGGATATGATTGCATGGAACACCATTAACACTTCGCAAAGCATCTACCTTGGATATGGTTCATCTGTGCCAGGCTCGCTGGATTTAGCAAATCTCTTTAGCGACGTTGTCAACGCTTACCACATTAATTTACAACCAACCATCGGAACAAGATATCTAGTGAGTAGCGACCATGGCTCATTTATAAGTCATGGATATCCAGCCATCCTTGGTATTGAAGGAGAGGATGATTTCAACCCCTATTATCATTCTTCCCAGGATACTTCAACCAACACAAATCGGCCCTATTTCACCGATTTTGTCAGGGCATCCGTTGCCACGTTTGCCCAGATGAGCGGGTGCTTGATTCCCGACCCAGGAACCCTGGACGGGCACGTGACCACAGCTATTGGCGGAAATCCTATTGTCGGTGCTACAGTCACCGCAGATGATGACCAAGGACGCAGCTTTTCTGCTACCACGGATAATACGGGTTATTACAACATCTCCCTTCGGGCTGGTACCTACGCCGTCACAGCCGATGCCTATGGATATGATCCTGTTATCGAAAACAATGTCAACATAACTGCGGATGCCATCACAACTCATAATTATGAATTAATATCTTTGCCAACGTATAGTGTCAGTGGTTACGTGTATGACTCAGCTTATGGTGTTCCCTTATCTGCAGAACTCCAATTTACCGATGCCCCCGTTTTACCCGTCAATACCAACGAAAATGGTTTCTACAACGTCGAGGTGGCTGAAGGTACATGGCATTTGACGGCCTTCTCTCCATCACACAGACCAATCACCCTGGAAGTGGCGGTTCAAACCAATGTTGCCCAGGATTTTAATCTCGGCCCACTGCCCTGCATCCTATTAGTGGATGACGATCGTGATAACCCAAATGTTAGAACCTATTACACTGCTGCCCTGGATAACCTTGGCTATAGCTATGATGTGTGGAATATTTTAACGGTAGGTAACCCTTCAGCGGACAACCTGTTTGGTTATAGGCAAGTGGTGTGGTTCACCGGCTACCCCTTCACAAACACTTTCAACAATGTCAACGAAGAGGCTGTGAAAGAGTACCTGGATCGTGGCGGAAACTTATTTCTATCCAGCCAGAATTACCTGTATGTCATGGGCGTCTCTCCTTTCGCCCAAAACTACCTACACATTGCATCTTTCGTCAATGATGTCAGCCAGACTTCGGTAACTGGGCAGAACGTGTTCGGGGGACTGGGCCCTTATAGCCTGTCTTACCCCTTCAACAATTATTCGGACGTGGTTGTCCCGGATGATTCGGCCAATGTGGCTTTTACGGGAAACAAAGGCAATGCGGCAGTGAGCTATGCAGGGAACACCTTCAATACCGTTTTTCTAGGTTATCCCTTCGAGGCAATCTCTTCGCTGGCCAACCGCTCTTTAGTGCTGGAGCGGGCAGCGGATTTCTTCGGTGGCTGTGAGCCACCAGTCAGCGCTTCCATCAATCCACCTACGCAGCAAAATTACGGTGAACCGGGTACCCAGGTGATCTACGAGTTCGCAGTTACAAACATCGGTGACTATATGGACACATTTACCATGGGATTGAGCGGTGACTGGATAGCATCGCTGCCGGCAGGAGACAGCACTGGTCCGCTAGCCTCGGGTGAGAGCCTATTGGTTACTGTTATCGTGTCGGTGCCAGAAGATGCTTTACCAGGTAGCGGTGATCGGACGATCCTATCGGTATCATCCACCCTGGATCCGGACATTATGATTTCAGCGAAGATGGTTACTATTGCAGGCAGTCCCCCTTATTATTATCTATTCCCTTGGATTTCACGTTAATTTATTTTATAACACACATGCCTTGTAAAAGGTGACACGAATCATAATGTGTTTGCTTTCTTATTAATTAACTTATTATCAATTTTTATATTTATATATAGTAGTATTCGTAGTACATGTGGATATGTGGATAAGGTGTTTTCTTAAGCAGGTAACCCCCAGATGTAGGGGATATTGACCGCATAACAAGCATATATTGTCATTTTTGATTGTTTTTGTCTCCCCGTTTGTGATGTACGAGTCTGTGGATAATATTTAATCAATTTTCTATCCCACACAAACACTATAAGAACTGGCATACAGACAGCTCCTTACACCATATATGGGTAGACGTGGTTTTAGAAAAATTGGATCATTCAAGACTTATCCACAATTTATCCGAGTTATCCACAATATTTCTTGAGTTATCCACAGTTTATTTGGTGAAAATAGTAAGATTTTCTACAACATTCAGGGTGAGCAGAAGTTTTGAGATATTCGATAAACTGCCTGTCTACGGAAAGTGGATGGAAAATCCTTTGATTCCATTCGTGAGAGCGTCACCAATTCCTCGGATGGCACTACATCCAGATAATGTAAGGGAAAGGAAAACAAGCAGATAGATACGGTGAGAGAGTTTTCTCAGCATGGCTCCTCCTAGCATGGTTATATCTATCATAACCGAATATAGCAAAAATGGACCATCCCGTTGACAGGCCTGATACATTAGATTATTATCTAATTAGATATATATCTAATATCGAAAACCGTTGATGAATAAAATGGAATTTAACCAAAAGCCCTCCATCAGGTGGAGCCTGGGAACATCTTACGACCTGTTTGCCAGCCTGCATGTGCTCCATCATCCTGACAGATTTGGATTACGCCCAGCCTGGGCTGCGGGCGTCAGGTCGAGGCTATCGGCACCTCAGAGATCCATCCTGGAAGATTCCCAGATCCTATTTTTCAATAGCCCCATTGCTTGGATTTCTAGCCTGCCTGAGCCAAAGAATGCATCAACTGCCATACGCTTCTTATCCCGGGTAAAACCATCAGAGCTGCTACCGTTCCTGTCCTACCATTCTGATCTTCCTTCATCTGTGTTGGGCATGTTGAACAGGGTTCGTTCATCAGAATCCTGGACGCAAAATGAGCTGGAACAGCTCCAGTCTTATTTCAGGCAAAAAAATGACCCTGTTTCATCGGACAAATTAGTGACCATTCTCAAGGGGTGGGCGAGCTCTGCTGAATTTGGGGAGCGCTACGTGGAAGCGCTCCAATCCTATATGGAAGTTTTCTTTGCTGAGGAGGAGCGGCGTATCAGCCCTTACCTGCAGCAGGCGCTGGATACTGCCAGGGTGAAGGCCGCAGATTTGGATTTCTCCAGCCTCATGGTTGAGCTTTCGCAGGGTGTCAAGATTGCTGCCTTTGAAGAGGCAGACCTGGTGAGCTTTGCTCCTTCTTATTGGATTACCCCTCTGGTGATGTATGACTCGATTGAGCTTCAAAAATGGACTGTGCTGTTCGGGGCACGTCCGTCAGATGTGTCATTGGTGCCAGGAGAGGTGGTTCCCGACGCCATGTTGCGAACGCTCAAAGCACTATCTGATCCTACCCGCCTGTTGGTTTTGCATTACCTCCATGATCAGCCCGCCACGCCAACCCAGCTGGCCAGGAAACTGCGCTTGAGGGCACCCACGGTGGTTCACCACTTAAACGCCCTGCGACTGGCGGGTTTGGTATACATCTCCATGGAATTTGAGGAAGAGAAGCGCTACACTGTGAGATCTGCGGCGCTGGCGGAGACTTTCGAGAACCTTGCACGATTTATTTCTGACTCGGGTGAGCAGTAAAGTATGATTGCCAGTTTAGGTCGGAGCGTGAAAGATTATGGCAAGCACGTGGTGGCTTTCAGGCCGAATGCGCGTTTGTACCTGACTTTTGCCATTATTACCGGTATCGCCATCGGGATTTACCGGCTGATCTTTAATTTCTATCTGCTCAGTCTGGGTTATGACGCCCGGCTGATGGGCTACCTGACCACCACCACAAGCCTGACCGCCTTATTCTTTGCCCTGCCCATGGGCTACATGGCAGATATCTTGGGCAGGAAAACTTCCTTGCTGATCTCGGCGGGCATGATGAGCCTATCGATCGGTTTGATGGTCATATGGCCGGTGCCTTCGGTTTTTTATGCAATGAATGTATTGGGTGGGATCGCCCAAAGCCTAGCTGCAGTGACCATGAGCCCCTTCCTGATGGAAAACAGCAGCGAGTATGAACGGACATATCTATTCAGTTTTGGCCAGGGAATCCAGATGGTGGCCGCTTCGGTGGGCAACTGGATCGGAGGTTACCTGCCCACCTGGGTGGCGAATGCGCGCGGGGTGGATGCACTCAGCAGCCAGGCCTATGGTGGCTCGATCCTGGTGGTATCCATCGCTTTGGCAATTGGCATCATCCCGCTTATCCTAATTAAGATGCCACGCCTCGGTCATTCGGAGCGCACCGTGTTTGCCCCGATATCCTATGCTGCCAAGTACCCTGTGAAACTGACCAAGCTTATCCTGCCCATGCTGATCACTTCCATTGGAGCGGGCCTGATCATGCCGTTCATGAACGTGTTCTTCAGGGAGCAATACGGCCAGTCGGATCCGGTGATCGGCGTCTTGATGGCCTGGGGCTCGTTAGCCATGGGAATAGGCTTGCTGGTAGCACCGCCGTTAGCTGATCGCATGGGTAAGATCCAGCTGGTGGTCATCACCCAGGGTTTATCCATACCCTTCCTGATCTTGCTGGGATTTTCACCCCTATTTTGGCTGAGTGCGTTTGCTTATTACATCCGGGTAGCCCTGATGAATATGAGCAGCCCGGTCTACCAGACATTCGTGATGGAAAAAGTGGATGCCTCGTCCAGGGCAATGGTGGCCAGCCTGGTGAGCATGGCCTGGAATTTCGGCTGGGTGATCAGCCCGATGATCAGCGGGAGCCTGCAGGTAAAGTATGGGTTTGGCCCACCATTTTTAGGCACCATCATCCTGTACACCATCTCGGTGTTCCTCTACTGGTACTTCTGGTGGCACAAGGGCGAGGCAAGCCCGCCTGCCGTGGCTGAAGCACCACCAGAGCAATAATTATCAATATCGAAATTTGCAAGGGTCTCTTCTGAGTCTGATCTTAGCAGTTGAATAGGTTATTAGCTAGTGTAGCATATCGGTAACTTTTATGCAGTTCATGCATCCAAAACGAAGTACCAAGAGAAATCATTGATAAGGAGAAAATATTACATGGAGATGATGGTTGATTTTCCGGGTGGCGATAGGGTGGATGCTCATTTTGGCCCTTACACGGTGATGACCGACCAATCCGGCCCACACGGCGAGCCTGGCCTAGCGCCTAGCCCATTTTCATTGTTCCTGGCATCCATTGCAACCTGTGCAGGAATTTACGTTCTGGGCTTTTGTCGGCAACGTAACTTGCCGACCGAGGGCTTAAAGATTATTCAGCGTTCCGACCGCAACCCCCTGACCGGTATGGTTGAGAATGTAGTGCTGGAGATCCAAACCCCACCCGGGTTCCCTGAGAAATACCTGCCTTCCCTCATTCGCTCAGCGGAGTTGTGCGCAGTGAAGAAGCACATTGAGAATCCACCGGCATTCAAGGTAGTGACGAAGGCTGCCGTGCCTGTTTAGAACTTTGCGATCTTATAGTTAACGATCAACCCCACCTGTTTATCCAAGGGTGGGGTTGTTGTTTTCATTGGGGCCGAAGGCGGGAATCGAATCTACATTCCGTACTTGGTTAGGATGGTTGGACGGTTTCGGATGAAAAGCTGCGCGGCGAATCTGGTTTGACCAACCCACGGGAGAGAATAATGCCAGTAAACCCGGTATAGAAAAGAGCTACTACAACGATGGATAAAATTCCGGAGATGTTAATTAAATCGGTGATCAGGACCACCAGGATACCCAAAGCCAATCCTCCGGCTGTGGCAAGCAGGAAAAGCGATGCCCTGGAAAGTATGGGCCGCAATAAATACCACTGGGGCAGGCCAATTAATAAACCCCCCAATAAATAGCCGGTGGTTATCGAAAGTGGCGATTCATCATCAACAAACGGAAGCCAACCAATAGGTAAGTCGCGAAAAACCAGTACAGCAGCGAGTAATCCAATCGGGAATGACAGAATCCACAGCCATGAGACGGGGCCTAAGCGGCGTAAGGCAAGCCATTGGGGGATACTGATCGGCAGAGCAATCATCAAAGTGGATGCGAATATATTGTGGAGTGGTGTCAATCGTGGCACTACCAATGAGGCAAGGCCTAATAATATAAATCCTCCCAGGTTAGCTAACATCCAAAGTAAAAAAGGTTTCTCCAAGAAATTTACTTTTTGAGCCATGATTTCACCTCCACTTATGGTGGACTAAAAGGAAATTGAGGAACACCGAGATTGGCAAACAAGCAGCTATGCAAGATATCTTTATTTATCGCCCAGTGTGATTTATTCAGAATTAATTCATTATAATGATAAAAGCAATCAATGACGCACAAGTTGAAACGATCATATGCCTGTTTTTATCCTGCATAAAATATACACAGAACCTCAAAAATCAAGGCTTGGTAGGGTTAGGGAGGGTGTTTATACACCCAAAAACCAATATTATTTAAACAAAATCACCCAGGATTTATCATCAAGGGTGTTTTTTCAGGTGCCGAAGGAGGGAATCGAACCCTCATTCCTTTCGGAACACGATTTTGAGTCGTGCGCGTCTGCCTATTCCGCCACTTCGGCTGGAATGCAAATTATACCCGATATGAAAACGAAAGTTGAGGGGTTTTCTCCACCACCCGCCCATGCGGGTATAATCGCTGTACAACTGCTTGGCAATAGTGGTCATCGCCACTTAGCTGGCGGAGGAGTACCTGCATGCGACTAGGAATCATAGGTCTTCCCCAATCCGGTAAAACGACCGTTTTCAACGCCCTCACCCGCGGCCATCAGCCCATCACCACCAGTGGCGGTAGGTTTGATGTGCATACCGGTGTAGTGGACGTCCCCGATGTGCGCATCGATCGCTTATCGGCTATGTTCAAGCCCAAAAAGACCATCTACGCCAAGGTGACCTATGCCGATATTGCCGGGCTGGAAGGCAGCCAGAGCGCCATCTCAGGCCAGATTCTCAACCTGCTGACCCAGATGGATGGCCTGTTGCACGTGGTGCGCTGTTTTGAGGACGCCAACGTCCCGCACCCGGCTGGCAGCGTGAACCCGCTGCGCGATATTGTCACCATGGACGCCGAGCTACTGTTAAACGACATGATCACCGTGGAGCGCAAGCTTGAACGCCTGGCCGAGGAACGCAAAAAGGGTGGGGGGCGCGAGCGTTCTGTCATTGAGCGCGAGATTGTGTTATTCGAGCGTTTTAAGGATACTTTGTCACGCGAGATCCCCTTGCGCGAGATCGACCTGACCTCTGAGGATGAAAAAGCACTGGCGGGTTTTGGCTTTCTCACCCGTAAACCCCTGCTGGTACTGCTCAACCTGTACGAAGGCCAGGAGATACCCCCTGTCGAGTACCCCCACACCCACGCCAGCCTTGTGGCTTTGCAGGGTATACTGGAAATGGAACTTGCCCAGCTGGCCCCCGAGGATGCCGAGGTTTTCATGGCGGAATACGGCATCAGCGAGCTCGGGCTGGCACGCGTGATCCGCGTGTCGTATGACCTGCTCGGGTTGATCTCTTTCTTTACCGTGGGTGCTGACGAAGTGCGTGCCTGGACCTTGCGGCGTGGCCTCTCGGCTTACGAAGCGGCAGGGGAGATTCACAGCGACCTGCAGAAGGGCTTTATCCGCGCTGAGGTCATCTCCTATGATGAGCTGCTGGCGCTGGGCGGTTTGAATGAAGCCAAGGCCAAGGGTCGCCTGCGCCTTGAAGGCAAGGAATACCTGGTACATGATGGCGAGATCGTGCACATCCGCTTTAATGTTTAACCAGGTTACCAGCACCAAATCGACTTACTTGAATTTCAATGAACACTTATACTGAAATCTAAATATATGGAGCCTATGAAGACATACACGCAATCCCCATGGAGTTTATCCGACCTGTTTCCAGCCCACGACTCTCCGGAGATGAAAGCCGGTTTTGACGAGCTGGACGAAAAAGTACTTGAATTCGAAGCCCTGCGCCTTAGCCTGGCCCCTGGTATGACCGTGGAAGCATTCCTCGAGGCGGTTCGCCTGCTTGAAGCCATTACCCGCCTGGCTTACCGCATCTCTGGCTATGCCTCGCTCAGCTTCTCAGCAGACACCCAAGACCAGGTGATCCAGGCATTCATGGCCAGTGTAGATAGCCGCCTGGCGGTGCTAAATAACCGCACGTTATTTTTCAGCCTGTGGTGGAAGGCCTTGGACGACCCTGCTGCCGAACGACTGATGGCTGCCAGCGGTGATTATCGCTACTGGTTGGAGGAGATGCGCCATTTCAAGCCGCATACTCTTTCAGAAGCTGAAGAAAAAATCATCAATATCAAGGATGTCACCGGCGCCAGGGCCATCGCCAATCTCTACGACACCCTCACCAATCGCTACGTCTTCCACCTGCAGGTGGACGGCGAGACAAAAGAGCTTAGTCGTGAAGAACTATCGGTCTATGTACGCAGCTCAGATCCGGCATTGCGTGCTGCAGCCTATCAGGAGCTCTACCGGGTGTACGGCCAGGATGGAGCTATTCTCGGCCAGATGTATCAGGCATTGGTGCGCGACTGGCGTAATGAGAACGTGGATATGCGCCATTTCTCCACTCCCATTGCCGTGCGTAACCTTGGAAACGACGTCCCCGATGATGTCGTCGACACCCTTTTAGATGTTTGCCAGGATAATATCCCGCTATTCCAGCGGTTCTTTCGCCTGAAGGCGCGCTGGCTGGGGATGGAACAGCTACGTCGCTATGATATATACGCTCCGGTGACCAAAACCGATAAAACATATGATTTTAATCAGGCTGCCAACATGGTCTTCGATGCCTTCCGCGACTTTGAGCCACGCCTGGAAGAACTGGCTCGCCGGGTGCTTGAGCAGGCTCACCTGGATAGCGAGATACGGCGGGGCAAATCCAGCGGGGCTTTCTGTGCTACGCTGGCACCGGATATCACCCCCTGGGTATTCGTGAATTACACGGGAAAGCCTAATGATATAGCTACCCTGGCCCATGAGCTTGGCCACGCCATCCATGCCCAGCTCGCGGCTGATCACACCTTATTCACCTTTCATTCCTCCTTGCCATTAGCTGAGACCGCTTCCACATTTGGTGAAATGATGCTGGTGGACAGCTTGCTGGCCTCTGAAAGCGATGCCTCGGTGCGCCAGGCATTGCTCTTCCGCCAGGTCGATGATGCCTACGCCACGGTCATGCGGCAGGCACAATTTGCGCTGTTTGAACGCCAGGCGCATGATATGGTGCAGCACGGTGCGACCAACGACGAGCTATCCGCAGCTTATCTGGAGAACTTGCGTACCCAGTTTGGCAATGCGGTTGAGGTGAGTGATGAATTCCGCTGGGAGTGGGTTTCCATCCCGCATATCTACCAGACACCGTTCTATGTGTATGCCTATACGTTCGGGCAGCTGTTGGTCTTATCGCTCTACCAACAATATAAGAAAGAGGGGAGTACCTTCAAACCGCGCTACCTGAAATTGCTCTCCTCGGGTGGCTCGAAGTCGCCCGATAAAATCCTGACGGATGCCGGCATCAATATGCACAGCCGTAGCTTCTGGCAGGGAGGGTTTGACGTTATTCAGGGGCTGATCGAACAATTAGAAGCCATCCCGGTAAAATAACGCACCTAGGATGCATCAGGGATTTGGAGTGAGAATCCACTCCAAATCCCTGTCAGCTCCACTGTATCTGATCAAAGTCATTTACTCTTCGTCGGTTAGTTCATCTCCTTCCACCGACGGCAGGTCCTCTGCTTTGCGGTCCAGCATCTGCATCTGGGTTGCGACCACCCGCGTGAAATAGCGGGTCTCGCCCTCGTGGTCGTAACGGTCGGTGCGCAGCTGTCCTTCCAGGAAGACCAGCCGGCCTTTATGCAGGTATTGTTTGCATATCTCACCCAGATGGCCCCAGGTTTCCACGTTGAACCAATCTGTGGTTTCCTTGTCTTCACCGGCAGTGTTCTTCCACCGGCGACTGACGGCGAGGCTGAACGTGCAGACCTTTTTCCCACTGGGTGTGAAGCGCACCTCGGGATCTTTACCAAGGCGCCCGATTAATTGGATCCGATTGAGAAATGGCATATTACCCTCCAGGGGATGGTGAATTACCTCACCTTGAAGTGGAATTCTGTGTGGGTGCCAGTTTAATATGTGATGACGCGTGGAAGCTTCTTGGCTTGCTCAATCCAATCTGCCACCTGAGATTCAACCGGCAGCTTGCGCACCAGCTTTTTGACCTGGTTCACTTCCACAATCTTTTGGATCAGGTTGGCTGCTTTCCGTTGGGCCAGTTCGGGGACGGTATCCACACCGGCAGCTTCCAGAAGCTCGGAGTACTCTGACCCAACACCTTTAATGCGATAGAGATCCACATGGTTGACCCATTTGAGGATCTGGGCATCGCCGATGCCGGTTTTTTCAGCCAGATCATTGCGTCCCTTGGGGGTTGAGCCGGCTTTAAGCAGTGCCTCCGTCGTTTTTATACCAGCTTTGTGTAGTTTATCCGTATACTTGCTTCCAATTCCTTCGACATCAATTATTTTAGCCATTATTTTCTCCTTTTTGGGTTTATTTCTTTCCACCTAACAAGCCACCGAGACTTTTGGTGAGATCATCCGGGATGGCACCACCGCCTACCATGACTGCATCAAGCTGCCCGGCCATGCTTGGGGGTAATTTCTGTTTCAAGAAGTTCAGCACCGTATCGACTGCGATTTTTGCCTTATCGTTGGGTAGCCCTGTCTTTTGGGATACTAATTTAATCAGTCCATCCATCTTATTCCTCCTAGTTCAACCCATGTGAATGACCGGTACCCTACCCTGGAATAATTATAACCTTGATTGAAAATACGCCGAAACCCCCTGGCCTAGCCACTCATTCCCATTCAATGGTGGCTGGTGGCTTGCTGGTGATATCATACACCACCCGGTTAACTCCGGGTACTTCATTGACAATCCGGTTGGCTACCCAGGCTAACAGGTCATGGGGTAGGCGAGCCCAATCAGCGGTCATAAAATCATCGGTGGTGACCGCCCGCAGCGCCACTACTTCCTGGTAGGTGCGATTATCCCCCATGACACCCACCGACTGCACAGGCAGCAGCACGGCGAAGGATTGGGCGGTACCTTCATTTTCTGCCATGCGTAGCATGCCGGCTGCACTCAGCTCATTGGTAAAGATCGCATCCGCCTGGCGCAGGCGATCCAGGCGCTCAGGGGTGACTTCACCCAGGCAGCGCACCGCCAGCCCAGGCCCGGGGAACGGCTGCCGCCACACCAGCTCATGGGGCAGTCCCAGAGCTTCCCCGACTTGGCGCACTTCATCCTTAAAAAGATAGCGTAGTGGTTCAACCAGTTGAAAATGCATGTTCGCGGGCAAGCCACCCACGTTGTGGTGGCTCTTGATTCGGGCTGCCTGGGCCCGGTCGGGTGCGCTTGATTCGACCACGTCGGGGTAAATTGTCCCTTGCACTAGAAAGTGCGGCATGCCCAGCTGCTGTGCCTGGGCCTCGAAAACGCGGATGAATTTCTCGCCAATGATGCGCCGCTTCTGCTCGGGGTCACGGATGCCTTTCAGGGAAGCCATGAAATCATCCATGGCATCTACAGTAACCAGCTCTGACCCCATCGTCTCTCGAAAGACCTTCACCACCTGGTTGGCTTCCCCCAGGCGCAGCAGACCGTTATCCACAAAGATAGCCACCAGCTGATCGCCAATGGCACGGTGGACCAGGGTGGTTGCCACGCTGGAATCCACCCCTCCGCTTACCGCAGATAATACCCGCTGGCTACCAACCTGCGCCTGGATGCGTTGGATGGACTGTTTAATGATGGATTCGGCGGTCCATTCCGCCCGTGCCCCGCAGATATCTGCTGCGAAGGAGCGCAGGATCTCGCTGCCACCCTGGGTGTGGCGTACTTCTGGATGGAACTGGACACCGTAGTATCGCCTGGACAAATCTCCAATGGCAGCATAGGGTGAGTTACTGCTGCGGGCCAGGGTTTCAAAACCCACCGGCACTTTCTCGATCCGATCACCGTGAGACATCCACACCGCCCGCTTGCCCTCCCCTAATAATGGATTGCTGCGCGTGGTCTCGATTTCAGCCAGTCCATACTCGCGCCGGGTGGAAGCTGCCACCCGGCCTCCCAGAGCCAGGGTAAGAGCCTGCATCCCGTAGCAGATCCCCAGGATGGGCAGCTGGCTTTCTAAGACATATGCCGGAATGGATGGCGCTGCTGCTTCATATACAGAGGCAGGCCCGCCGGATAAAATAAACCCCCTTGGCTTGAGGTCCATCACCTTTTCTGGGGTTGTATTCCAGGGGAATAGCTCACAGTAAACATGCGCTTCACGCACCCTCCGGGCGATCAGCTGGGAGTACTGTGAGCCGAAGTCAAGGATGGCAATTGCGTCCATCATTCCTCATCCAGGGTGAATCTGATCCGGTCTCCATCCATCGATACGATCTGCACCAGCGCTTCGACGGGGATACCGAGTGAAGCCAGGGTCTCCCTGCCACCCTCGAAGGTTTTTTCGATCAGTGCGCCGATCCCCACAATGGTCGCCCCGGCGGTTTGGGCCAGTCGCACCAGTCCCAGAATGGTGGCGCCGGTCGCCAGGAAGTCATCGATGATCAGCACGCGCTCTCCCACCCCCAGGTATTCAGGTGAAACGATCAGCTCGACCATGCGACCCTTGGTATGTGATGGGCTGAGGGTGAGGAAGACCTGGTCTGGCATGGTGATGGGTTTGCTTTTTCGGGCGTAAACCACAGGCAGACCCAGGTGATAGGCGGTGGAGACTGCCGGAGCGATGCCGGAAATTTCAGCTGTGAGCACTTTGGTTGCTCCAATATTCCTAAACCTGGTTGCCAGCTCCTTTCCACAGGCATCCATCAATATCGGGTCGACCTGGTGGTTGATGAAGCCATCCACTTTTAAAATCCCATTGCCCAGGTTTCTTCCTTCCGCGATGATTCTGTTTTTTAATTCATCCATGAACAGCTCCTGGTGTTTAAATCAATATTAAGATGCGTTCATTTTACAACCGCTTGATGGAAAGAACCAGTGTAGGGTGTTAGAATCGCCGGGTACGATCCTGGGATAAATGTGAACATACACCTATATCTGGCCTCTAATTCTCCACGCCGTAAGGAGCTGATTAGCCTTGTAAAATGGGAGTATAATCACCTGCCTGTTGAGGTCGATGAAAATCCGTTGCCTGGCGAAGGTGGTAGTGATTATGTAGCCCGCATTGCGAATGCCAAGGCACAATCTGCTCGCCACCTGGCCCGCGGCAACAGCCTGGTTATTGCTGCCGATACGGCTGTCTTGGGCTCTGGAACCGATGGAAAGATGGTTATTTACGGAAAGCCGAAAGATGCCCAGGATGCAAAAGACATGCTGCGAGCCCTGCGTGGTCGCTCACACCAGGTGATGACTGCCGTTACGGTCCTGCGTACACAGGATGGGATGTTGGTGAGTGATCGATGCACAACCGATGTACCCATGCGAGCGTATGGAGATGCCGAGATTGAGGCGTATGTATCCGGCGGAGATCCGCTGGATAAAGCGGGAGCCTATGCCATCCAGCACGCTGGTTTTCACCCGGTGGAGAACCTGGCGGGTTGTTACGCCAATGTGATGGGGTTACCCTTATGCCACCTGGCCCGCGCACTCAAAAAATTCAACGTCCGCCCCCAGCTTGATGTTCCATCAGCCTGCCAGGCAGGGCTTGGGTATAATTGCCATGTTTACCACGAAATATTGAGCGAAGGAAATCAGGAAAGACTTCCAGCGTGACGGCTGTTGGAAATTCCTTGAAACATAAAAGTATCCAGAGATGAAACATCGTTTATTGATCCTTGTTATCGCTGCCCTGCTCCTGTTTGGATGCAGCCAAACTGCTTCACCCACCCCGACCTCGCCTGTGACCGCACAGGCTACTGTAACACTACCCGGTCCACAGGTTGATACCACCACGGTGCCTGACCCCAAGCAGACCGCCCAGGTCTATCTAGACCATTGGAAAGCTGAAGAATACCCCGAGATGTATGCCCTGCTGACCAGCGTCAGCCAGGAAGCCATCAGTGAAGAGGAGTTCACCAAGCGCTATACGGATTTGGCCAACGAAGCTGCTCTAAGCAGCTGGGATTATGAAATCCTATCCTCGCTAAAGAACCCTGAAAGCGGCCAGGTTGGATATAAGGTTCTCATGCACAGCGTGCTCGTCGGCGATTTTGACCGCAGCACGATGATGAACCTGACCCTGGAAGGTGGCGAATGGCGCATCCAGTGGGATGATTCGTTGATCCTGCCCGAGCTGCGCGGCGGGAATAAGCTCTATATGGATTATCGCATCCCTTCGCGGGGCAACATCTACTCCAGCGACGGGCGCGCCCTGGTCGCTCAGGCCGACGCGGTAGCCATTGGTCTGGATACTGCGACGGTTGACCCGGAGCAGGAGGATGCGTTGCTGGGAGAGATTTACCGGCTGACCGGTGTGCACCCCGACACGCTTTCGGGCATGATTGAAGCCTGGCGACCCTACGGGTATTACCTGCCCGTCGCCGATATATCCATAGAAGCCCTTGGCTCGCGTGAAGCCGTGTTGGCGGGCTATTCAGGGGTTATCCTGTCGCCGTTCCGCACGCGTTATTATTTTGAAGATGGCATTTCCTCCCATGTGTTGGGATTTATGAGCTCCATCCAGCCAGAGGAAGTGGATTATTACAAGCGCCAGGGGTATCGCGTGGATGAGCGGGTGGGTCGCGATGGCCTTGAGCTGTATGCTGAAAAACCGCTTGCCGGCACACGCGGAGGGGCATTATATGTCGTCGACCCCAACAATACCATTGTTACCCAGCTGGCCGCCACCGATGCACAGCCCGCTGAGGCAGTCTATACCACCCTGGATTATGACCTGCAGCTAGGCTTGCAGCGCAGCAATGCCCTCAGCGAAGGTATGCAGGGTGCGATCGTGGTCATGGAGCGCGACACAGGCCGCGTCCTGGCCATGTTGTCTTCACCCGATTTCAACCCCAACCTGTTTGAGCCAGCCAACTTTAATTACAGCTACCAGATCAATGACCTGTATGATGCATCCACACCTTTGCTGAACCGCGCCACCCAGGGCCAGTACCCGCTTGGCTCAGTTTTCAAGATCATTACCATGGCTGCAGCTTTGGAGAGCGGGTTGTATACCAAGGATTCTGAATACGACTGTGGCTACTTTTTTACCGAACTGCAGGGCATGCAACCCAACGACTGGACTTATGATCACTATCTAGATGATGGCAAGACCCAACCCAGTGGCCTGCTGACCCTGCCCCAAGGGTTAATGCGCTCATGCAATCCCTGGTTTTGGCACATTGGGCTGGATTTTTACAATCGCGGCATGTATACCGCCATTTCTGACATGGCACGCGCCTTTGGCCTGGGCAGCCCAACCGGTATCGAGATTGGTGACGCAGCCGGGCAGATCCCTGATCCGCAAAGTGCGGTGGATGCGGTAAACCTGGCCATTGCCCAGGGCAACACCCAGGTGACTCCCCTCCAGGTGGCGGATTTCATCGCCGCAGTCGGTAACGGTGGGACGCTATACACGCCCCAGGTGATTGACCGCATCGTGCCGGTGGATGGTGACCCGACGTATGTCTTTTCGCCCACGATTCGGGGCACTCTACCAATCTCACCCACCAACCTGTCCATCATCCAGGACGCGATGATCACTGTAGTGATGGACCCACGCGGCACAGCCTACCGCACCAGCTCGTATGGGATCAACAGCTTTGTGAGCTCCACCGGTATCCCTGTAGCTGCCAAGACAGGCACCGCTGAATCAGGCTCTGGTGATCCGCATGCCTGGTTCGCTGGTTATACCTTTGCCGGCCTTGAAAATCGCCCCGATCTTGCCATCGCCGTTCTGGTACAGAATGGTG
>PQAL01000040.1 GCA_003105035.1 Anaerolineales bacterium
TCACTCCAGCTCACAAAGTGGTAGCCCGTATTAGCCACTGCCATTACCGCTGTACCATTACTGCCATAAGGCACTGTCTGGGTGGTCTCACCTGTCAGCGTGCCACCTGTACCCGCCGTATAGGCCAGGGTGAACGTATCCGGCACGAACACCGCAGTAACGTCTTTATTTTCATTCATCGTGATCGATATGGGACTGACCGAGCCGCTCAGGTCGCCTTCCCAACGATTCAGGTGCCAATCAGAAGCTGGGTTAGCTGTGAGGGTGACACTCGCCCCATTCGCATAAGTAGCCTGGTCGGGGGATCTGGTGACCGTTCCGCTGCCGATTACATTCACAGAGAGTATATTCGCGCCTTGTAGGAAGGTGGCTGTTACATTTTCATTTGCATCGACTGTCACCACGCAAGGGCCTGAACCGCTGCAGGAACCGCTCCAGTAACCGAAACTCCAGCCAACTTCAGGCGTGGCGGTCACGGTTACTTGATCGCCGTAGTAGTAAGTGGTCTGATCAGGGCTCTTGCTGATTGTGCCCTGGCCTTCCACACTAGTGGAGAAGGTGTATGGAATGCGGGCAAAGTGTGCATACACAGTTGAATCGTAATTTACCGTGACCTCAATTGGATTCGCCGTACCCTCGCGGTCTCCAGTCCAGTTGACAAAGGTCCACCCTGGATTCGGATATGCAGTTAGGATCGGCATCGAATGATATCGATAAGGTCCCGGTGGATTAACATCAACCTGGCCGCTGCCCACCGGATCTATGATTACATCCAGCGTGTACCAATCCTCAGTGAACGTAGCCATGACACTCTTATTTCCGTCGATGGTGATCGTGGCTGGGTTCGTGTTGCCACTTAAATCGCCCGACCAGCTACCAAAGCTCCAACCTGAGGATGGAGAAGCAGTCAAATGGACGATTTCACCGTAATAATATGGGGCTTCATTGTCGCGCAAAACGTATCCACTTCCTTCATGATCGACTGTCAATGTGTATTCAATTTGGGTGAATGTTGCCCCGACGACCATGTTCCCGTTTAAAGTGATCGTGGTTGGGTTGTTTTCCCCGCTTAGATCTCCAGTCCAACCGGCGAAATCGTAGCCAGTAGCCGCTGTAGCTTCAAGGGTCACATCATCCCCATAGAGGTAGGGACCAGCCGGGGTGGCAGTGATCGTACCGCCTGTCGATTGTTGAAGCGTTAGCGTGACAGCGTTCGATCCAAACGTTGCTCCGACCGTCTTATTGCCATTTAGTGTGATCGTGGTCGGGTTGGTTATCCCAGTCAGATCGCCCGTCCATCCGGTGAAATTGTGGCCTACATCAGGCAATGCTTGCAAGGTCACTACATCTCCATAATGGTACGGTCCTGGCGGGGTGGCTGTGATCGCCCCCCCTTCTATCGGGCTGATCGTCAGCGTCACCACGCTCAGCTCAAATGACGCACTCACCGTCTTGGCTTCGTTCATCACGATCGACCAGGTTCCGTTGCCGTTATCGATCAGCTCGGCAGCATTTACTCCACTCCAGCCGGAGAAAATCCAGCCTTCAGCAGGAACTGGCGTCAATGTGACCGTCGTTCCGGAGGGGTAGTTAGCCGCATCAGGGCTCTTCGTGACTGCGCCACCCCCAACCGGGTTGGCTGTCACCGCTAGAGCGTAGGTATTCTGGGTGAACTCCGCCGTGACGGTCGTATCGCTGTTTATAGTCACGGTGCAGGGATCGGTGCCCGTACAGCCTCCACCATTCCAGCCAGAGAACGTCCAGGCTGGATCCACCGCCCCCATCGTCAGCAAGACGTTCGTCCCAGAGGTATACATCGTCTGGTCAGGATCCTTGGTGACCGCACCGTGAGCCGAGTTTACCGTCAGGGTGTACTCATCCAGGACAACTGCATCCCAACAGGATCCATTAATAGGCTGCGGTATTTTAATGTTACCAGACTGCAACCTGTAGAGTTCATCCATGGTGAGGATTGGAACGCCCTGGCTTATTATATAATCCACCAAACCCTGGAAGCGGTCTATATACCAGCCGTTAACTGTTGGATTTGTGCTAATATCATGCAACAATAGAACCACAATCTCTCCCCGAGATATCGCCGTATCAATGTACCCTTTAGCGACGTCAAGTGTAGTAGAACTATCGATATTTCGCATACCAATTTCATATGGATTCGTGAGTGGTGAAAGGTTGTTGAAATAAAGGGTCGTCCTCCCGGATCGCATACCCAGGTTCGCCATGGCAGTTAGGGTATCTGCGTTATAGTTTCCGTACGGATATGCCACGTAGTTAACGTTCATCAATCCATGATCGTTCAGAGCATCGCGTGCGGTCGCCAGCGCAGCTTCCTGGTCGGATAAGGATAACGTGGTTAGGGATGTGTGGTCTGCAGTGTGATTTCCGACTGTCCACCCGGTTGCATACATTTCCTGTAGCTGGGTCCATGTCACCTTGCCCATGGTATTTAAATAATTAGAAATGATATACCCGGTCCCACGAACGTTCCTGGGTTCCATATAGGCATAGGCCTGATCCCAAAGGGTGGAATGCCCATCATCAAACGTGAGGAGGACGGCAGGTATTGATTCGCCACTTTCTAACCCATCGATGGAATAAGAAGTTGCCGACGTTCCAGAGATTCTTATGTAAATGCTGGTAATGGGGTTTCCCCATGATGGGGATCCAAATGTATACCAATCAGAAGTCCGCAAGCTAACCAGGTTCCAACCGGGGCGGTATCGCAACCTGAAGGGACGGCCATAAGTTGCGTAAAAGCCGTTGCTCTGGTTGCTGTTATACATATACACCTGGAAACCCGTAGGTTCGCCCGTCCCGTGTACGTATACCCAAAAACGTATGTTGCCTTGTGCATCCGGCGATGACATATCCCAGTTGACCGTTTTTTTGATTCCCACATACCCGGAACTGGATGGAGTAGTCAATTTTATGGATGCGTTACCCACCTTATGGTTGGCTGCATCGATGACCGCAGAATACCCCGGTGCAGAACCGCTTATTGTCCAACCGCTCAATGATTCAAAATCTTCTCGTAAAATGCCGGGGCTCTCATTCAAGTTTCGTGGCAGAGCACAAGTCACCTGAATAAAGGTTGCAGTAACCTGCTTATCAACATCCATGGTCAGTGTGCAGGGATTTCCCTGCCCGGCGCAGTCACCGCTCCATTCTAAGAAGCTCCAGTTCGGATCCGGGTCTGCCGTCAAGGTCACCTGATCGCTGGGGTAGTACGGAGGTTCCAGGCTACGAATGACCTTGCCACTCCCATTGATTGTCATCGATAGATTGACGACGTCATGCGCAAAAACGGCTGTGACACTCTTAGGTGAATCCATGGTCACCGTGCAAGCACCAATGCCTGAACAGGCTCCATTCCATTGAGCGAACTCATATCCATCTGCAGGTATGGCTGTGACCTCAACAACGCTCCCTTCGAGATAGGGGTTGATGCCAACGGCTGGTGAAGTCGATCCGCCATCAACTGGATTTACTGCGATGGTGAGATTTTGATAGACCGGGGTAAAGTAAGCCGTTACAGCCCTATTTGTAGTCATGGTCAGCGAACAGTTTCCTGTACCAGAGCACGAGCCTCCCCAGTGATCGAACTTGTATCCTGCCGTGGGAAAGGCAAAAACGTTGACCACCGTTCCATTCGGATAGATATTCACTCCGGCAGGTGGGGTGGTTGTGCCTGCACCCTCTGTTGGATTATAGGTGATCGTCAGGGTAAAGGTGTTCTGGTTGAAAGTGGCAGAAACACTCTTCGGACCGTCCATCATCAGCGTACAGGGATTGGCCTGGCCGACGCAGTCGCCGTTCCATTGGCCGAAGGTGTAATTTGTGGCAGGCGTGGCAGTCAGAACCACAACCGCACCGTAATCATAGGTTGCCGTCGATTTATCGATCGTGCCGCCGGTGGATTGGGTGACATTCATCACAAAAGTATCAATGGCGAAAACCGCTGACACGGCCTTATGTGCGTCCATCGTCACACTGCAGGTAGTGGTCAGCTGCCCGCTGCAAACGCCTGTCCATTCCACGAAGTGGTAGTGGTTCGCCGGGGTAGCCGTAAGCTCCACCGCTGTGCCTGGTTCATAAGATGCAGTTCCCGGGTCGATCGTGCCATTAGCTGGCTGGGTTACCAACAGGGTGTAGGGCGGGTTTAGATCCCCACCGGTAAAGGTGGCAGTGACCGACTTGTTGCTGTTCATCGTGACCGTAGCTGGATTCGCAGTTCCGGTCAGATCGCCGCTCCAGGATCCGAAGGTCCAGCCTGCTTCTCCCGTGGGTGTAAGCGTAACTACATCCCCGTAGTAATAAGTCGCTTTGTATGGATTCTTAGTGACCGTGCCAAGGCCTACGGTATTAATCGTCAGCGTATACTCGGATTTAAAATAAGCAGTGACAGCTTCAGCCCCATCCACGGTTACCAAGCAAGGGTTCACACTGCCCGTGCACGACCCCTCCCAATGGTCAAATGCCCAACCCGTCACAGGTGTGGCTGTCACAGTTACCACAGTCCCATAATAATAAGAAGTCGCATTAGGAGATTTGGTTACCGTACCTTTCCCGGTGGGAGACACGGTGACAGCCGGGAAGGCATAGGTTGGATGTGAGAAATTGGCAAAGACGGTCTTGTTACCGTCGATCGTGATCACACTTGGGTTCGTGCTCCCCGTCAGATCGCGGCCCCAACCAGAGAAAGTCCAGCCAGGCTCTGGATTTGCGGTCAGGATTACTCTC
Organism: Anaerolineales bacterium; assembly: GCA_003105035.1. Classification (NCBI taxonomy): domain Bacteria; kingdom Bacillati; phylum Chloroflexota; class Anaerolineae; order Anaerolineales; species Anaerolineales bacterium. Next base: position 4,759 of record PQAL01000040.1, read on the forward strand.
TGACCATACGTATATGTCGCCTGGTCAGGATTCTTGGCCACCGAACTTGTTGTACCCGTGGCTGTCACGACGATATCCAAAGTGTATCCAGTTTTGACGAAGGTAGCCGTGACAATCTTGTTCCTATTCATCGTCACCAAGCAGGCGCCACTGCCCGTGCAATCTCCACTCCAGGCAGAGAATTCCCAGTTCAAAGCCGGAAAAGCACTCACCTCCACAACCTGCCCGGGTTGGTAGGTAGCCTGATCCGGATATTTTGTCACCGCCCCACCGCCCACTGCGTTTATGGCAAGTGTGTAACCTTGAGTGAAAACAGCGTTGATGCTTTTATAACCGTCGATGGTGATACTCGCCGGGTTGGAGCTACCCGATAAATCCCCACTCCAGTGGCTGAAGTAATAATTGGAAGCGGGGGCAGCGGTCAACTGCACCACCTCACCATAATGGTAAGTGGCCTTGTCTGGTGACTTGGTCACCGTACCAAGGTTGCCAGTATCAACCGTAAGGGTATACTCGATTGGAGCGAATGTTGCAGTGACAGTCGTATCTGCGTTCATGATCAATATGCAGGTCCCGGTTCCGCTGCACTCCCCACCACTCCAACCACTGAAAGTATACCCATTAGCGGGCATGGCTGTCAGTGTCACCTCACTGCCGGGTAAGAAAGCCTGCTGATCAGGCGAGCGTAATACCGAGCCGCCTGCTTCCGGTGTGACGAGAATTGTCAGGACGACATTATCGGAATTTCCATTAACCGTCACCGTTTGTGTGACACTTGTACTGTCAAACGGGTTTGATACTGTCAGCGTGACAGGTATATCACCGGCGTCAGGGAACACGAGATCGTAAGTCGGTGAAGTAGTCTCAAATTCCTGACCAGCGAAACTCCACTTATACGTTATCGGAAGCGAAGTGTCGATGGATGAATAACTGGCAGCAAAGGTCGCTGGTATGCCTTCTTCAACAGAAGCGGGGGGTAGGATAGCAACATTCGTAACTGCTGGCCATGCATTGATAGATACATCGTCGACATACCAGTAGACAAACCCGGCAGCATTCGCGCGTTGGGCATTGAAACGCAGATAGACATTTGCCATTTCACCATACGCACTGAGGTCGATTTCCTCAGTGATCCAGTGGGGAGCTGTATTTATCCCAGTGAATGTTTTAAGCACTGTCCAGGTCGTTCCATTGGTCGATACTTCCAGAATTGCCTTATCACTCACATTTCCCAATTGATAAGCATGATTGAACCGCAAAACTGGACTGGCATAGTCGGTGAGGTTTATTGCGGTCGCCATTACCAGTTGCTGTGATGCATTAATAACGGTGGAGCTTGCTCTCCATGCATGGGATTTACTATGACTGGCCATGAACAAGCCCGAATTGTTTAGCGTGACAGCAGTGGGAGCTGCTGTAAAGGTAATCACCCATGGAGCTGCTAATGTGCCATAGCCAGTAATCGTGGTTGTGGATATACCAGCATTGGTCAAGTTAGTCCTAAGATTGGCTGCAGTGATGTTCCAATCCAAAGGTGCAGTCGTCTTAGAGTCAACCGTGAGCATGAAGGTGCCACCTAAGGCGGGACCAGTATTCACATAATAGATCGTGCCCGCGCCGGTAACACTGGCATCGAAGCTCCAAATTCCCCCAGGAGCTAGACCCGTTTTGTCCATGGTGACCGCGGTGGGAATCCCGGTAAAAGTGATCACCCATGGGCTGGCAAACGTCCCGGAGCCAGTAACCGCAGTAGTGGCTATACCGGCATTGGTCAATGCGGTCCTGAGATTTGTATAATTAATGTTCCATGCCAGAGGCGCAGTCGTCTTGGAGTCAACCGTGAGTGAGAAAGTGCCACCAACGGCGGTACCTATGGTTACATTGTAGGTTGCGGTTGTACCGATTAAATTTTCAATGAGCCCCGTTTTATCGATTGTGACCGCAGAGGGAGCAGTTGTAAAGGTAATCACCCATGGGGCAGCTAGTGTGCCGGAGCCAGTCACGTTGGTTGTGGCTATACCAGCATTCGTAAGTGCGGTCCTGAGATTTGTTGACGAAATATTCCAGGCAAGAGGCGCAGTCGTCACGGAGTCAACCGTGAGCAGGAACGTCCCACCAACGGCGGGGCTGACATTCACATTGTAGATAGTCCCGGAGCCGATTACATTCTTAATCAGGCCCGTTTTGTCCATCGTGACCGCAGTGGGAGGCGTTGTAAAGGTGATCACCCATGGGGTAGCTAATGTGCCGGAGCCGGTAACCGCGGTTGTGGCGATACCGGCATTGGTCAGCGCGCTCCTGAGATTAGTTGACGAAATATTCCAGGCAAGAGGTCCAGTCGTGACTGAGTCAACCGTGAGTAAGAAGGTGCCACCCACGGTGTAACCAATATTGACGTTGTAGATGGTGCTTGCGCCCGTAGCATTTTGCTCACTTATGGACCATTGACCAGTCCCATTTTCCATATCATCCTGGAAAACCGTGATCGCCGGGCTGGAGGGCTCAAACTGGCTGCGGCTATATGCCGATGTGCTGGCGGCAACCTGGGCTTGAACGGCCAGCGTAGCTGAACTCAGGCTACCAGTGAAGATTTTGACCGCACTGAGCTTGAAAGCCCGTGAGCCGGTCAGAGGCAGCTGCTCGTATAGCATCTTGCCATCAAACTCGAGGCTCATCGTATTGGTTCCGAGAGCCAGCGCCTGCGGATTGCTGACAGCCCAGGCAACTTCGGTACCGTAGTCATCCACCAGCAGGCCTTCAATGCTGTAATTTCCAGCCCGGAAGGTGCCCGAGTCAGTCACGTTCACGGTCACATTAGCCACCAGTTTGTCATAACGGCCGTTACCGTTGGTGTCGACCGGGGAGAAGGTGTACGGGCCAGGGGTTACGTCCATTATGTCGTTCGTCCCGCTGGGGAGTGCCCCAATCACAATTCCGTCCATTTCGATGAGACCAACAAGATCTGTGATTTGATAAGCGCTAGCAAAGCGGTTATCTACGATTGGGCCGTTGGCCTGGATCAGGTTTAGATGCTCCAGGGAGTAGGGTGGCTGTGTCACAGCCACGTCAAATTGTAGTGTTGCAGTCGGCTCGCTGCCCGTCCAGATGGCATTTCCCACAAAAACGCCCTGTCCATCGTACAGATCACCTTCAACGGTAAACGTTCCCGGGATATTGATCTTCAACGGTATGTTAACCAGGATCGCTTCGTACAGGCCGTTACCGTTTGCATCGATACCCTGATACGAATATTCATCAACGATGCTCGCTGGTTGAACCTTGAATTGGCTGGCGCGGTATGCTTGAGTTAAAAATGAATATTCCTGGTAGTCGAGCATTTTTTCGGGTTCAATGATCGCCAAGATCGGCTGGTCCGGTGAGGCCACCCACAGGGCTTGCACCTGGTAGGGGCCATCGACACCAAAGTCGCCGATCTGCTGACCGTCAAAAGAAAGCTGAACCATCTGCAAACCTTTTTTCAAGCTGGTCCGGCCTGTAGATGTGCGGATGACATTCTCCCCAGTGAGCAGAAGACCACCAAGCTGGTATTCACCGTCCTGGGAAGCAGTCACCTCAGCCGTGATGTTAAGCTCATCATAAAGACCATCATCATCTTTATCGAGACCCGACTCAGCCAGGATATTACCAAGCCGGGCCTTACCATTGGAGCTGGCACTGTTTGTCATGAATGGGAAATATGCCTTGTAAGTGGTGGCCCCTTCTACCGCACTCCGCGTCTGTCCTGGGACAATGGAGCAAGTAGTGATGCTCCAGGCAGCTTTAAAGGCATCACATTCAGCCGTGGGAGTGGAAGCGCTGCAGCTTGTTGGCTGCGGGTTGTAAGGCCAGTTCTCCAGTGGAGTTGCCGGGTCTGGGACGCCAGCCGGCAGGAAATAGGTCATAGTTTCGTCACGGGCGGGTGAGGCCGGGTTGCTGACGATTGGCGTGCGCCACTCGCTGGGTGCCCAGTTATCTCCGCTCCACATCTGGCAGTTCAGAACGTCAACCTGGGGTGACTGCCTGATCTCCAGTGGCCTGAGGCTACTCCATTCATAGTCTCGATTCAGTCGATCGAAAGAAGCATCAGTAGGTGCTTCATTTTGCCAGGCGGTATTAACCGTTCCTACCCCGGTGCTGGTCTGGAAAGTCCAATCTTCATTAACTGCGAATACCCCGTCTCCATAATAATCGTTATAGTACCCAGAGGCGGTATCCCAGGTATTTAATGTTGATGTTCCAGTTGTGCCGGAGCTCCAGGGGTAATACAGGTCAGCCGACTCATCTCCGCCGTAGGCACGCTTGGCATACCACTTGTCATTCATCCACATCATCACCGAATGGTCATATTCGTAACCTGTGCCAATTTGCCCGGATTCGCCATGCCCACTAGTCTTGTTATAATCCAAAGTGAACGGCCGCGAAGCGATGCCAGCCGAACGAAGGATTGAAGTGAAGGTTGTTGACGTGGTTTCACAATAGCCACCAATGCTGGTGATGCCGGTGCCATCAAACCAGCGATACATGGCGCTGGTCCAGTTATTTTGCGCATGATGGGACTGGGTATGAAATTCAGCATCAATCCAGGATGCAAGAGCGTCAATGGCCGCAGTCATTGTGTTTTTACCTTGCATGGCTTTCATGGCATTGTTGACAAATACCGCCTTGGTATACTGCTCGGTCCAATACGCCTGGGCATAACCATAAGCATTGTGATACTGCCAGAGTGAGCAGGGTGCGTTGGGGTCGGTCCCCGGGCAGGGCTGCACGGTGCTCTCATAATCCCCATAATAAGACGCTTCCCACATGCGCCACCATACGGCTACTTCGTCTTTCTTATTATCCGGGTCACCGTCATAAAGGAAAGCAGCAATCTGATCTTCGGGGAGAGTGCTGGGCAGCTCGAAGATGACATAGATCGGCATACTCTTTGTCCAGGCACCATCGGTGACGGTGGCAATATAGGTGCCTACCGTGCCAGCGATCGGTATGCTAACTGCCCAACCGCCGCTTGGATCCATTATAGGGGTTAATGCGGTCATACTCGTACCGGTCAGCGTCAACGTACCCGAGGCAGGTCCTGTTATGGTAAATACAGTACCCCGCCGGACAACCAGGGCTTCACGTAGCAGGTACTGGTCGCCAGCCTGGATCATCTTAATATATTTCGGATCTGTGGTGCTGAAGTATTGCTTTGTCTTGAAGCTGTCGTTATAGATGACCGCGATGCCTGGATCATGTGAATCCAACGGGTTGGTATTAAACAACTTTTCCTCCCCATCACTCAGGCCATCGTTATCACTATCCAGGTCTTCCGGATTGGTGACAAACGGCCCTCCGGCAAGGTTGTACCAGCCGGCTGTTTCCAGCGTGTTAGCCAGTCCATCACTATCTTTATCGGGCAAGGGGTATGGATCCTCCTGTGCTTTTACAGATAAGGTAGGAGAAAAATAGGGAAATAGCATAGAAAGGATCAATACGATAGACAGAACATGGAATGTTTTGATCAGGATTTTATGTTTCATGGAGCCATCTCCTCTTTTAATTATCGGCTAGTACTTCGTCCCCTGAGAATAAGAGGAAGCTATCATCCAATAATGTATGTATGAAATTAAATAAATAAAGGCAATACTTGCGAGCATATTCACAAATATAGTAGAAAATCGCGAATTTCACATCGTCAAATTAACCAATAATTAATCTGCGATTCAGTCCATTTACAGTCAAGCAGAATTACACAATCCGACAATAATGTATAACACAAATGTGCCATATGTCACAATAAATATTGAGATATCAACAAAAAGAACAAAATATTTATTAGATTTATATTTCTGACATGGAAAATATTAACAATTCAATTAGGAAAAACTAGCGCGGATGGAAATTTGAACCTTTATTAATAAGTTAAGGTTCATTTAATTCAGAAACTGCGTACTGGTGTTTCCCTGAGGGCAGCGGGGCAATCTCGTCCACAAATTTAAATTCCACAGTACAGTTATCTCCAAATGTATGGCGCACTGCATAACGAATCTCATCGAGCACGGCCCGAGGAATCTCACCGGAGGGAACTAGGCGGAAGACCATCTGCTTGAGCGACTTTTGGTTCACCTGGAACTGCCGGATCGATGGATGGGTCAGGCAGCGCCAAGGTGCCCCGGCAAATCCCCCCCACACCATGCTGCCATTGGCAGCGCGCAGTGCCTCCACGCTGCGACCTTCGACTGAGGCAAGCATGGGTGCCGAACGCCCGCAGGGGCAGCTCGATTCCGCGCTGAAGCTGGCAAAATCGCCCACCTGGTAACGGATAAACGGCATGCCATAATTGTTAAGGTTGGTGACGACGACCTCACCTACCTGCCCAAGGTCAGATGGCGCGCCGTCTACCAAAATTTCAACCAGGTTATTTTCCACACTCACGTGCAAGCCGAGGTGGGATTCACACTCACAGGCAATTCCCCCAAGTTCGAGAGTTCCGTAGCGGTTAAAGACGCGGGTGTGGAAGATTTCCTCAATCTCTTGGCGTACGACTGGAAGCAGTCTTTCTGCGGTCGTAAAGACGCCATCGAAGGTTACACCATCAAAAAGGTTGGATCGCACATAGCGGGCAAAGACCTGAATACTGGTCGGGTAGCCAAACAAGATGCGCGCATTTGAGCGGAGCGTTTGGCAAGCAAAGGCTTGCATGGCGGATGGGGACAGTGCGAAGGCATCCATCTGGAAGCGATTCCAAACCCGATCTATCCAGGCTAAGCGTAGGCGCTGCCGGATAGTGGGATCCAGCTTAGCGCCCCAGATGAAGGCTTGCGAGTCGCCAAGTTGCCAGCCAGCCCAGCTAATGTGGCGTTGGATATCGGCTGTGACTACATCCCGGAAGTTGTTGTCTTGCATAAATGTCAACGGCTCTCCCGTGGACCCAGAGGTAGCAAGCTGGCTCATTTGGTGTCTACGCTCCGGCTCAGTAGTAATCAAGTCTTGATAGTTATCGCGGATAAGAGCTTTGGTGAGGACAGGGAGCGTGTCCAGGTTACTCAAATCAGGTTCCAGGTCGCCGGGCTGGAAACCGATCTCTTTGAAGATTCGCTGGTAGTAAGGTATGTACTGGTTGGCATATTCCACCAGTCTCAGCAGCTTGTCGTGCTGCAAAGCCTCCAACTCATCGCGGCTCAGCCATTGGGTGCAGTTCAATTCTTCCAGCCGAGCTAGAATATGCCGTCCAGTGATTCGTTCATGAAGTTTTAACGCAGCTAAACTAAGCGTGCGATTCATTATTTACGAATGGCTTATCGATATTTTTACTCGGTACCAGGGACCGAAACGTTTAAAATCTATCTCACCAAGTATCGTGCTTCCAAGTTTCCGTTGCCAGACAGCGATTGACGGAATGTTGTTAGCCTCAATGTAACAGAGAGCCCTCCGGTAACCCATATCCTTAAATTTCTGTAAGCGGGCAATTGTGAGAGCCGTCTGCACGCCTTGCCGGCGATAAGCTGGTGCGGTGAAAGCATCGTTGCAGAGAATATCTCCATACACTAAACTAAGACGTACCCGCTCTACCTCCGCATCGACTTCCGCGCATCCCCAAGCATACCCAGCTGCTTGGGAATTTTCAACCGCAATGAAACCAAAATGCCCATGCACCAATCGATATTCACACAAACGGACTTCAGAAGGCCGGTTGATCTCTCGGATAAGTTCCAGGTCATTTTTTGTGAACGGACGAATTTCAAATGATGTTTTTGATAAAGGAACGGGCAATGGATTTTCAAGTGAACAGGCAAAGATCAAAAATTTCAAGTGCCGGTATGGTAGCCTGACAATATCCAAAGCAATTATTGGTATTGCGGATAGTAATCCATCGTGTTGGATAAAAAAAAGCCAATCTTCGAATAATTCACCAAGTCGATGAAGAGGGTTCATTTATCAAAATTCAACGGTGAATTGAAAATCAACCAATCAGGTAACGATATAACTGATAGCCTTTTTCACTAACCCGGAGTAAAGCTTTTGAGTGAATCAATATGTTGCGCCCGTGCTCAACTAATTTTCCACCAAATTTAGCTTTGAAATCTCTCACACCATACGCTTCGCCAGGTTTACCCGCCCCACCAAAGTCATAAATCTTGTAACCATGTGTGCAGCCCCAATTTAAGACGTGCCACATGAGCAGCTCACCGGGAGATTCATCTGCATAGGCACGATCTACTCCACTATACCAGCCATAGATAACATCCTTGTATAACAACTCAGCTGACGCAGCCACGAGATTTGAATCGACACGCCCTAACCAAAATTGGACCATACCCTTTGGCATCAAGATATTATAAGCAGCTTCAAACAATGACCGGTCTGCCAAAGGTATCCGCGCTTCCCGGTAGGTTTTACTCACAAGCCTGAACCAATCTTCGAGCTGGCTATGTTGGGTGAGCAGGTCAATTCTCATGCTCCCTTTCCGTATACCTTGGCGGATGTGCTTACGGGTTCGTGGTCCAATATTCTGCAATACTTGCTCTGGTGTTATGTCGAGATCTATCAGGTAATCCAGATGCTCTGTATAGATAAATCCATTTTGGGCGAATACCCCCTGTAAAAGGCTAAGATCAGCAAGGTTCCGCAACTCTGTAAACAAAGCTTGGCGTTTTGCGGCGCGTACATACGAGCTTAACAATAAATCCAGCGCATTTGCATCATAGCCAGTAGAGGAACATAATACGCTCCCATAAACGATTGCCCGTGTGGTAAGGGGACGAAACAAGCCATCTGCGAGGGTAATCTGAACCGGTGTAAGAAGTGCCAATATCTCCTTGTGTTTATTGACAACAGCTTGTAACAAAGGATGATGTCCTTTTGTATGAGAGAAAACTTGATATATCTCGGGGGTATGGAATATATTCCCTTGTGGATTAAGGGCAACATAATCTCTCCATATATTTTCATCAAGTGAGTTTACGATTTGCAGGTTCATTGATATTTCCAAAGTTATTAACCCGTAGCATTACCCGGGTCGTTCACGTCTTCACATTTATAGCTGGTGCTGCTTTTTACCTACTCGCTCAACAAGCTCAACATATTCAGCACTGATCTTCGCCCAATTGTAACGCTGGTTAAAATTTTGGCTTCTACGGGCAAGTTCAGCCATTCGGTTGGGATTGTTATAAAGCATAAGAATACAACGAGTCAGGTCATCCACATTCCCAGGCTCAAAGAATTCCACGTTTGAATCACTGTGATAAATCTGATTAGCGGTGGTCCGAGCAGCAATCACAGGCAAGCCCAAAGCGGCATATTCCATTAATTTTGTAGACAATGCAGTATCGGTAAACACGTTACTACGGATCGGAACGACACCCAGGTGGCAAGACATTATGATCTCTGGAAGCTCCTCAACGAGATGTAAACCATCGATTGTAATGTGTCGATTCAACTTAAGTTCCTCGACCATTCGTACCATCTGGGGTAAGTACTCCCCATTTCCAATCAAGGACAAATGGATTCCGGGAATATCATGCCGGACCCGATCAATTGCCTGAATTACCAGATCCAACCCATTCCGCTGCACGAAGGTACCGTGGTAGATGAGGCGAAAGCTATTTCCCTTATGCGGTTGCGCTCGCTCTTGCTCTGATGGATGAAATATGTTTTCATCGGCGACATTCATCACCACACTACATTTTTTCTCCGGCAGGCCTCGTCTAATCAAGGCCTGCCGCCATAGCTCAGAGACTGTAATCACATGATCGGCAAACCGGCAAGCCAGACGCTCTTGTAAGCGGATCGAACGAGCCAAAAAGGAGCCTGTCTGTCCGAAACGCTCGGCGTAGAACTCAGGCATCAAATCATGCATATCAAGAATGATAGGAACCCGCAGCAGTTTGGGAATCAGGGCGCAAAAGACCAGAAAATCCGGCATGTTATGCACCTGAACTGTATCGTAACGACTCTGAAAGTGCAGTCTGGTAAGTTTGAAGGCAGCAGTGAAGAAGAAACGCAGGTATTTGAGGAACTTTTCGCCCAGTACGTTGCCCCTCAGCAGGGTGGTCAGGAGCCGATACCTCTCCCGATAGATCTTGACCCCTTTGTAGTCGTCAGTAGCAGGCTCACCCTTCAGGCGGATACAGATTACTTCCACATCAACGCCATGTTTTACTAAGGCCTCTGCCTCTCTCTGGACCCGGGATTCGCCCAAGGGGTAAGGAGCAAATACAACCATGCAGTGATGGGGAGATGGTTGGTTTACCTTGGACATTGATATTCAATAAAATAAAAGGGATTTATCAAGGCGTTATACAATGCAAGTCTCGGTTAGCAACTGGATTTTAATTGGTTAGATGAGAAGAAGGAGTATGAGCTACTTTTTATTTGGCGTATATTAATAGCAATGAAAACGGAATGTTATTTACTTAGATGTTTTATAGATTAACGATTTCTCCGGTTTCAAGGGAGAATTGCTTGATCGGATGGGCTGGTATGCCAACGACGACTGTACAAGGTGGTACATCTTTGGTGACTACAGCGCCAGACCCGACAATAGCTGAACGACCCACCGTAATATTTGGCAAAATGATGACACCTGCTCCAATCCAGGCGCCATCTTGAATGTTGATCGGACCAACATTTGCACCAAAGATTTTATACACATCCCTCGAGCTGGGAGCCCCTGAAGAAGTTATCAATGTAACACGTTGAGCAATCGTGACTTCGTTACCAATAAATACTTGCGGTTTCTGATATTGAGTATCCACAATGATGAGGTCTTCTCCAATATAAACGGGGGAACCAATAGTGTAACCCGCCATGCGCAATAAGGCGGCTCGCAGGTTATAACCCGGAATATTGCGTGCCAACAGTTTCAGTATTCTCTTAAAGAACGAACGAATCAATCGAAACATGTATCATTTCCTAATGTAGAGGCAGTTCGTTATTTCCCATTCTTGTGCAAACTATAGGATGTGTGTGAACCCATCCCGGTGATCGCCCGAGCGAGTATAAATTAAATAAATGATTCCCTTCGCCCTTGCGGCAATAGTGGATTCGGTATCATTTCGAGTAAATGTCAGGATAAGGCTGCATCGACGGTCTTGGGGAGACAGCAGATGTACCTTAGATTGATTTGACTGGGCATAAAGCGACCATGGAACACGAAGAATCGCAAGAAGCAGCGGCAACCTAATGGGCGTTTATAGCTTGGGCGACTAATTCATCCAGTTTAGCAGCCTGGAGGGTCCACTGTTGCCTCTTCTCGTCTCGAAGCACAGCGATTTCTCTTTTCAAGCGCACACGCTCATTCATCATCAATAGGATCCCATCGCGGATGCCATCGCTGGTGTTGTTCACATATACTGTTCCCTTTGGGAAGAATTCACGCAGGAATGGCCAGTCGGAGGTAATCAGTGGTTGACCAATCGATACTGCTTCAACGCCTCCCAACTGTAATGTATGGTTGCGTGTGGTGAGCGCCATGATCACATCCACTGCTCTAAGCAAGCCAATATACTGCGCGTCAGAAAGAAAACCAGTGCACGTAACATTGGTCGGGAGAGAATCGTGAAAGCTTTTTGGTTTATTTTTGGCATCTCCAGTGATATAAACGTGGACTTGTGGTAATTCAGTGGCAGCCCTAACGACAGCCTCTAGTGGCTCATCTGGCGAAAATGTACTGATAAACGCGAGGCGAAATCCCGTCCCCGCAGAGAACGCTTCGACAGTAGGTAAAGCCAAAAATGGATCGCCCATTATTAAGGCATGAGCGCCCCATGAACTGACGATGTCGGCCCAATGCTGAGTGGTCACAATGTTTGTCACGGCGCGCCGCGCCAACAGTTTCTGAATCGGCAATGCCCATTCCCAAACGTGATCAAATGCCGCACTGTGGTGATCAAACACAAATTTTGTGCGCGTAATATAACAATAAATGCCTACCACAAGGCCGCAGATCACAGGGGGGTTCTGAACATGAACAGCTCTGGGTCGCTCTGTGAACAGCGCCTGCAGCGTGCGGAGGGCTTGCAACACATACCTGGCTGGCGTATAAATTGGCGTTTGGAAACGGGGATAATAGATACAATGTAGTTTGCCCTGGAACGCTTTGGCAAACACCTCACTCCTGCGGCTGTGAGGCGCCCAAACGATAAATGCCCAAGGCACTCCGTCACTCATTACGCCCCCTATTGATCTGGCTCATTCTTGTTGTTCCGGTTCTCCTGATCATGATTCGCAAATGAACAACCGACTCTAGTCATCAATGAATCATCTCAAAAAGCAAGGGTAGGAGGCTTCTCTCCAGGCAATAAGCATGATTCAAAGAGCTTTGCCAATTGTGATGCATTGCCGTCCACATCAAACTCACGCATCACTTTCTGGCGACCATTTTTACCTAGCTGCAGACATAGTTCTTTATCTTCGATCAACCGTTGAATGGCGTCTGCCAGGGCAATAGCATCTTTTTCAGATACTAGAAGGCCACTTTCTCCGTCTTGGATGAGCTCTGGAATGCCCGACACTCGTGTCGACACAACCGCGATTTCACAAGCCATGGCTTCCATCAGGGCGACGGGAATGCCATCCATGTCACCATTCCGGGCAACGATGCATGGTAAAACGAAGATATCAGCCTGGTTGAGGTAATCTCTGACCTGTTCTATGAAGATTGCGCCTGGCAGGTCAACGATCTCCTTCAGGCCATATTGATCGATCAACCGCTGAATTATGGGCTTCTGTGGCCCATCTCCCGCAAGTACACATTGAAAGCTTACGCCGCGTCCTTTCAGCAATCGGCAGGCTTCAATCAAATAAAGTGCGCCTTTGCGTTCCTCAAGTTGCGATACAAAAAAGATAAATGGGACAATATTCGCAGGTCGCGGATAGGGTGGTGAAAACTGGCCGGGAGAAATGCCACAGTGAACGATGTGGGTTTTTCCTCTCCAACTTTCTCCTGGGACCAGGCGCAACAGATATTCTTGGCTAAATCTGGAGATGACGGCGATGAAGCGCGACTCCCGCACCTTCTCTTTTAACAACAGCCGATCAGTAAAAAATATGTTGTGCGCCGTGAAACTGAACGATATATTCAGTAGCCGGGCCACGATCAGTGCAATGCTGGCGGCGTTAATGGTGAAATGAGCGTGCAGATGCTGAATGTTCCGCTGCTGTACCTCCTTGGCAAGGTAAACTGCTTCGCCAAAATGATACACCGTGCGGAGCCGGTTTTTCCAGCTCTCCCCTGGTCGCGTTAGAACAAAAAGCGCCGTGCCGATGTAATTTATCGGACGAGTTAGCAGAAAATATATGTGCCGCTGTAAGAATCTGGGCCACGAAATCGGAAAAATATAGCAGGTGGTATCCATCAATGGCTGAGATTCCGGTGAAAGTTTACTTGCCGTTGGCTTCCAGACAGAAAACGTTGTAATGTCGAACCCGCAATGCTGCAGGGCCAGTACTTCTCGATAGATAAAAGTTGTTGTTAGACTAGGATACGTTTGCAGGATATAGCCAATCGATGCATCTGTCTTTTTCAAAGAGAGGGTCTTCTTTTTTAGCGTAAAATATCGGGCAAGTAAACCAGCGGGAGCACACCGGTAAACTCGAACGCGCCGATGTCCGGTTTCTCGTCCTTATAATCCCATGGGGCGCGATCATTAAATCCTGTTATCACACACCCGAAGTCAATCTCCGGGCTTCCAACTTGCAAGGTGAAATCTGGATTGAACCGGGTAAGGTTGTTGGAAATGCCATGCAGCTCTTGTCCCGTATAGGAGCGGAAACTGGCCAGCTCTTGATAGACGCCATTTCCCAATGGTCCGCCAGTATTTGACCATTTTATGAAATCGTTATCCTTGGTAGATCCGGGATTGTGCAAATTATCGCAGTCCATAGAATGACCAGCAGTTGTGTTGGGTAGAGACAGTTGAAACACCTTCCGGGTGACAGCCCATAAATTATTGCGCGAGACGATACCGGAAAAATAGATACCGCCCGCATCCTGGATGCCATTGCCGTTTAGGGGCGAGTCTGGAAGCGAGATGGTATTGTGATAGAAATAAACTCGTCCAGCCCCAAGGTCGTTCACAGTAGACCCGACCTTAAAAGCAAACTCGCTAGAATAAACTAGCCCGTCTGAATCAACACGCCCCTGCGGGTCACGCCCGCCAATAATGAGATTCCGAAACACATAAATTGGTCCAGCATTTGTGGAGGTACCCCGGAACCAGTCCTGGTTGGAGACGCCATCCATGCAGTCGCGAATGGTATTCCTCCACACGCGAATATTGTAGCTGGGCTCATTATCTACCTCAATACCATCGTCCATATAATCTTCAATCAGATTGTCATACACATCGGTGTCGTGCGATTGGAATTGCACCTCGATCGCATCCGACCCTCCGTTGAAGTGGTTGCGCCGGACCACGTTACCGGGCTGAGCCCAGATCACCGCCACACCACCAGCCCAGGCGTAGCTGTATTGCGCTTGCCAATTCCAACCATTATCTTTATAGCCGCGTTCGTAGAAGGCGTTATCCTGGATCAGATTATTCGATGACGCGGGCTCATCCCAATGACCCACAAAGACGCCATATTTGCTGCCGTGAAAGGTGTTACCTTCGATGATGTTATTATCAGCTCCCGTCGCGCCCGGCACGCCGTAGGGCTTGCGCAGGTACAGGCTGTATTGGCTGTAGTAACGGATCTCGAGATTGCGAACACGAACATAATCTGCCCCTGTCAGCAGCAATGCCGTCGAATAGCGGGAAACCTGTATCTCGTGGTTGTCGGGATCATCACCTTCGTAGGTAGTAACGTAGAGACGGCCGAGGGTATGGACGCTGTCGCAGCTATAGAAAGCCTTGCCAGGCGGAGCTGCAAGGAATTGATTCCATTCGCTGCTGCCATGATTGTAAACAAGAAATCGCACACTATCGCCATTACGCTGCTCGCCGATGTAGTTGGGCAGCGAACCCCCGCTATAGCAGGTCTTATCGCCCCATGTAAGGTCGGTGTAGTAGATATTACCCTGATAGTTATGCCAGTTATCTATGCCTGGATTATTGATGGCAGGGTCAGACCCGTCCAGTGCGACTTGAGCGCCGGGGTCGGCTTCGATGGTCAGGTAGTGACCCGGTGTACCCGAGTTGTTTTCTGACAGCACAACTGATGTGTAGTATATGCCCGCACGGATGCGGATCGTATCGCCAGGTGAGGCCGCGTTTATCACGGTTTGCAGGTTGCCGTTGTCCGGCACGTAGCGGACGGTTCCACCGCTCCCAACGTCGGGGTAGTCAGGTCGCGTGTTGATCATTCCAGTCTTGCTGGAAGGCGATACTCCATCGGGGTCGGAAAATTGCACTTCGATGTCATAGGCTACGCCTGGCGAAAGCGACACCACGCTGCCGCGCCACTGGCGCGCGGAGCGATCCACGTAAAGCTCATGCCCGGCCAGCCAGGATGCTGAACCGCTTGGCCGATAGCGTAAGGAAGCCGCGCTATTCTGGTTATCGTCGCCCGTATAAGGCGCAACCACGCCGATGCTTTCAATCGTCGCATTTATCGATAATTCACCCGGAGAGGTCGAATTGGCTTGCGGCATCTGGCCGGCTCTCCCCAGCATCGAAATCAAGTACATGCCGATGAAAACCAGTTGTTTGATCATTTGCCTCCATCGTGTTACCGTCCGCTATCATCACAGACTTCTTAGTATAATCGCTGGCGGTCATAAACACAACGTCAGGGAAGGAGGCCATATAAGCCAACAATTCTTCAGTGTGGGCTAAATGGCGGTGGCGGTCCGACTTGAGCAGATTGCGCAACCGCAGGCCATTAGCTCGGATGTATGAAGGAGAAAAGTACTTCCGTTGCAGCGGCTCCAGTGCTTTACCTTTGCCCATCGGAGCGAACTCTATCGGGTGCGCCAGGTAAACGATTGGCTTGCCCGTTCGGCGCGCTTCTGCATAGAGAATCCGGAAGAAACGCTTCATGGACGACAGTCCTGCAGCGTAGAGCATGGAAGAAATGAACGGTGCAATCAGCGCTGATACAGGGATCTCCAAGATCGGAACATTCCCCCGCCTGAAGGCGCTGCTTTGGTGGGGGTAATACGGGCGGCGTGGGGCACCAAGCCAGCCGAAATTGATGAGATTGGAGCTCACCAGGTCCATGCGTTGCGAACAGACCGAGCTATCCGACCAATAGCCCTGTTCAGCAAGCAGCTTAAGCGTTTGAGAGGAGGTCTTGACGCGCGGGCTACGGAAGGAGCGTACAGGCTCATCCAGCACAGATAGCAATGCATCCGTCGCCCGACAAATATAATCGCGCTGCAAGCCTTCTGGCATGCGGTTGTAATTCTCTTCGTCGCCGTGGGTGAACCCATGACAACCTATCTCGTGACCCAGAGCCCGCATTTTCATAAAATCTTCAGCGTATTCGTGCGCCGGCTGGGCCGTAAAATAGAAGGTAGCGGGAATGCTGTACCGCTGGCACATGTCCAACGTGACCCATAGCGCTTTTTGCCGCCGGTCGAACGGCATCCACGGGTCAGGGTCAACGTCCCAGGTGATCAGCACAGGGACGGAAGGGCGTGATGTGCTTTTGGTGTTCATCACCCTGCCCTGCTCATCAACAGATTTTCATACAAGGTAGCATATTGTAGCGCCACACAAGCGAGGGAATATTTTTCTTCCACTGTCTTAAGTGCTTCCCGACCCAGATCCTGTCGTAACTCCTCGTTCCCCGCCAGCGCAGCGATAGCCTGGGCTAAAGCCTGGTCGTCGTCCGGCGTTACAAGCAACCCATTACGCCCATGCCGGATCAGGTTGTTGTTCCCGGGGATATCGGTGGCGATGCAGGGCAAGCCGCACGCCATGGCCTCTAAAAGAGCATTCGACATGCCCTCAGACAGCGACGGCAGTACAAAGCAGTCACACTCTTTAAGGAGAGTATCCACATGATCGAGGTGCCCCAGGAATTCCACACGCTGATCGATCCCAAGCTCATTCGCCATGATTTGCAGCTCCTGCTCAATCGGTCCCGTTCCGGCTAGTTTGAGTCGCCATGAAAGGTCGGGTCTTTCTTGCGCAAGACGGCCGAGCGCCATGAGCAGAGTGCCAATCCCTTTCTGAGGATGGAGCCGGCCCACAAACGCAATACTCATCGGCGTGTGTCGAGAATAGCTGCGCTGCTTAGAGAGAGGTTCTATTTCTACTCCGTTTGGAATGAAAACAACCCTATCCTTGGGTAGGCCAAGGGAGACCATCTCATCAGCGATTTGTAGATTCAACGCGACAATGGCATTGACACCGCGCAACGTGCTCACCACAAAATCCTGGAACCAAATGTCGCGACCCCTTCTCAGCCTTTTGGCATCTCCATACCTGCCACTGGCCATAGGGCGAATCAGGACCGGCTTTTTTAGCCACTGGCCAGCCAGCACGCCAATGGAGGCTTCAACTAGGGCTGATTGACAATGGAGCAGGTCATACTCGTTTCGATGCCAGAGCAGGTACAAAAAGAGTGAGAGCAGGTAGGCATAGAAACCAAATTTCCGTAAGCCCTTTACGCCAAACGCCCCCCATGCCGTAAAATGCCGGTCGACAGAAACGCCCTGAATGACCTCGTGGCGTGGCTGGCCCCATTCCCATAACCCGGTCACGATCCTGATCGAAACTCCCATTCTTTGTAGCTCGCTAGCCAGCCTGAGGGCCTGGCGTTCCGCGCCGCCGATAGGCAGTGATGGAATGTAGAACTCTCGCAGCAGAATGAGAACACTCATAAGCTCAAGCACTTATTTCTATCAATGCTAATGCTACATCTCCGCCTGGCATAATTTTGTGGCTCCCATTTCCTGGTCGACAGAATTGTCGCCCTTGACAACTTGCCATCTCATTTCTCGCAAGAAGAATTAGTCGATTTGATATTGTGTTGATCCTAAATAAACCAGAACGCCGCCCTTGGGAAGAACCAACCAGAAGATCCGGGGCTGTCAATCCTCTTATGAACCGGTCCATGTGACAATTATCTTTCCAGTGGCGGCATCGAATGCATTGTGTGTTGAGAACATTAAACCGATTTTCAATGCTTGCGAATGGTTATCAGTTTTGGAAGGATTACATGGTAATGTTAAACGAATAGGAAACCGAAAGCTTGAAGTCTTGTTACCCCCTCTCTCCCCACAACTTTTGAGTAAATTCTGTGCGTAAAAGCTCCCGATCACTGCCTTCTATCTGGAACAAGCTCCGGGAGTTACGCTTATTTCACACATTTAGTGTCTTGATTGGTGAATAGAGTCCTAATTAGAATCTCCCATTCGAGCATAGAACACATTCGTTAAGGTTTTTCAATTATATAGAACAGATTTCTGTGGTTGAATGTCAATCGCCCGAATGAAACCAGGTACAAAGCCCATAGAAATGCTCTCGCCAGAAACCATACAGCCCGTTTTTTTATTGGAAGTCCATCTATTCTATATTCGGCCTTCATAATTAAGCCGTAATTCTCGCAAAAACTGTAAATGCCGTTCCGAGATACCACTTTATCAAAATACACCGGGTAAGGGCCAACCCCTGGCTTTCCTGCATTTTTTATCCCTTGAATGTATTTTTTGTAGAAGATGTGAAACATAAACGGGATGGTCCTTGTCACAAAACCATATCCCGAATCTCTATTAGGTAACACAAGGATCATCAATCCGCCGTGTTTTAACCATCTGGTAAAATTTTTTAGGACATCTTCAGCACCATCGACGTGTTCAAGAACATAATTAGAAACAACAATATCATAGTAATCGTCAGTTAGCGTAACGGTGCGCAGATCAGCGAGAATAGCTACATCTAGATCATTTTGCTGATTTCCTCGAAGATTTAAAGCATCTTCATCAAGATCAACGCCTGTTAGAATACATTGAATTTCGTTTAAGTCAATCCCACCACCTCTTCCACATCCTGCCTCCAAAATCTGTAAGGGTTTCCTGGAATTAGCTTTTTGTAGAATATGGTTTTTAGCAATATCCATTGCTGCTTGGGTACTATATAGGTTTATTGCTTCGGAAAGTTTATATTTCATTTCTGTACTCAACTAAAGAGTTGTTAGGCCCAGGAAAACGATAATAAGCAGCGAATAGGGATAAACTCAGCTTTCATAAACGGAATTTTCTCATCGTCCCGTCCACATAATTAGATTCAGAGATGGCTATTGAAGATAAGTTATAACCGGATCAGGAAATAGCAATAAATAATGTTTTTCAAGATCTTTGTCCATCAATGAGTCGAAATGGCTCAACCAGTGTGGCGATCAAGCCCAGGCTCACCCACCAAAGGCTGAGCGCGTATGGACTGACACGGATATCCGAAAAGAAACTGGTTGTAGAGAAGGCTAAGATCACCAGCCAAAATATGATAAGCAGCTTACGGCTCAAAAAGCCAGCTTGAGGCAGCTGTTGTCGCCTTTTAATACTAATCGCCAGCCACCACATGGCAGGGAAGAGATACAGCAGCAGGCCAGGTACACCCAATTCTGCCGCAATAGATATGAAAGCGTTATGAGATGCATAAGCCTGTTCTTGTATCGACATCACATCCGCAACCTTTCTTTGAAACAGGCCCGCATATAGGCGGTAATCTCCATAACCCCACCCCCAGAACGGCTTATGCTGGATCATCTGCAGTCCAGCATCCCAAACCAATAAGCGAACGACTGCAGTCTCTTCAGAATTCAGCCGCTGGTCAGCATAAGTCAATTGCTTATAAAGTACCGTGCTGCCAAGAATAGCTATCACGATCAACAGTACGGCTGCCAGGCGGAGCACAGGCTTGGGATACAGGAAGAAAAGCCCAACCCCAGCGGCGACTCCGCCCAGCCAGCAGCCGCGTGAAAAAGAGAATAAAACCCCAGCAGCGCCGATACCCGCTGCACACAGCAAAGCCAGGCGGGCAGTTCTGGATTTTTGGTGCATGGCAGCTTGAAAGAGCAGGAGAGAAAAGAAAACCAGGGTGAGGCTATATGTGGTGTAATAGCCAAGGGTGCCAATCGTGCGATTGCTTGCGTACCCTACCCACGCCCTGGGAAGCATCCCGGGCTCCAGCCAGGATAGTAAGCCAACCGCCACCTCAAATAGCACCAGGATAAAGGCACCCGGTACCAGTCGTTTCAGGTCCTGCTCAACCGGGGCAGCGAATCGGATCCACCAATACAAACAAAAAGGCACAAATGTCATGTCGTATAAAAGGTAGAGATACGGCAGATAGTCGGATGGATGGTACCAATATATATTCAGCACAACCCAGCCCAGGAAAATGACCATGACCAGGCTATCCAGTCCTAATCTAAAACGCAGGCGGTTATTGGCTGGTCGAAGCTGGTTGGCGATTAACGTAGCGCAAACTGCGAGTGGGGGAAGAGCCCGATACACGAGCCAATACAGCATCCGAAGTTGGCTTGTGGTTGTGGTCATTAGGAATGGCGTAGCCAGAAGCCAGATAATAAATACGGTAAAAGGATTCTTATAAAACAAGATAGCGGCTGGCACCAAGAGCACCAAAACCAGGGCATACAGCCAGGCCCCGTTGGAGATAAATTTGGCTAAGACGAGCCCAAATCCAATTTCGAGCGCGACAAGGAAAGCGATGGAGAGCCATGGCGTTGCCATAGAACCGGTAATATTCCAGCCTAATGCTTCCTCCACAATGGGAGGTATTGTATTTCTGAACAACTGCCGTAACATCAGCTCTTCACTACGCCCGAATTCGTGATTAGCATCGGTTTATTATGAAGTGATGCGCGCCCAAACCCGCCTGAGCACCAGGCGATCCTCATCATCAAGCCTTAACAACAGAATGGTAACGGTATAGACCCCCCATAAAAGCACGGTGCCAATGATGAGCTGCAAGATTGCAGGTAGAAATACCAGCCGCGAAGATGCAATAGAAGCGATTACAGCAGCAGCCAGGGCAGCCAGGATAGGTTTCAGGAAGGCGATGTTGTAAGGCTGGATTCTCAGCAATATATAGACCTGGATCAAACGCAAAACATTCAGCAGGATTACGCACAAGCTTCTTGCCACCGCTGCTCCCACCATTCCCCAGCGTGGAATCAGCAGCAAATCCAGACCAACGCTGACCACAAGTGAAATTATTGAATTTGCAAGGGAGAGTTTCGAATGACCGGTCATCGTAACGATTGTTCCGCAAACCCCGGTACTGGCATCGAACAAGAATGCAAAGGCTAGGATGGTGAGGGTCGTGGCGCCTGCGACAAAGTCCTGGCCAAAGATAGACAGGATGAGTGGCGCAAAGATAGCCGTGGTCAAGAATACAGGCAGATTAAACGACATCCCCCACTTGGTTGTAGTCTGGTACATGCGCTCCAATTGATCAATTTTTCCCTGGCTATGCAGATCGGCAATCATGGGTGCGGCGATTCGCATGAGCGACGAATAAAACAACATACCAATGGAACTCACACGTAAGGCAGCCGTAAATATGCCTACGCCACTGGTTGTTCCAAAGAAACCAAGCACCAGCGTCGCGATGCTGTTGCCAAATTGATTCACAAGATGGGAAAGATAGACGGGCAGGGAAAAGCGAAACAAATCTTTGACATTATATTTGGCAGTCTTCCAGGCGCGCTTTAATGGAAATAGATGGTTGACAAAAACAAGGAGCATTACAACCGACACCGCCAGTGGAACAACATAACCGGCCGTAGCCCCCATCACACCCAGGCCGGCTACCACCAACACTACTGTCAACAAAAGTTTCAGTACAGGGAGGGTGATATCTTCGCTATAGACCTTGTACTCCATGCGCTTGAAACCCTGTGTGATCGCTTCCAACACATTAATCAACGCAAATAAGGGAATGGCCCAGCTCGCCAAGCGCAACACAGGTGCAAGAGCAGGCTGGTTATAAAGCCGAAATGAAATCAGGTCCGCGCATAGGAAGACTAACAGAGCCAGCGCTAGACCCACCGATCCTGGTATCGCGATACCGACCTGGATGAGGCCCCAAATTTGGGCATCATCCTTCTTATTAATTGCAATGGGGATAAAACGCGCCAGCCCAGCGCCTAATCCAAGTAAAGCTATCGTCCCTGCCAATTCTGGGAAAGTCATACCTAGCGAATACAATCCAAACAGATCCGCCCCGAGGAGACGGGCAATCACAATACCGAATACAAATCGGATGCCGTATCCGAACAGGTTACCAGCGAACGCAATTACCCCTCCTTTGGCTGCCGTTAAAATGACCTGGTCGGATGAGGTAGTCGGATGCGCTGGTTTGGCGAGTTGGGTAGAAGAACGACTCATAGGGTCTATGTACTTGATGGCAGCATGACTAAGGCATACATAGAGACATGCGCGCCAATTGTTTTCAACAATTCTCTTTCACCTGGATGGTATATTCCTGAACACAAAAGAAACAGGGTGATGACTCCGAAGACTCTTTCCCCATCAACGGGTGATCTGCTGATGATCATAGATGATGTCTTATTGACGCGATCCCATGTTCCCATTAACCGACGAAGATAGTCCCGGGTGCTGGAAATGAGATCCATTTTATGTGTCAGATGACCCAGCTGGACAAACCGCACGCAGCGGTGTGAGTAAACAGTTGTTCATGGGGCGAACAAACCTTGCCCTTGCAGGCCAAAGTTCCACCCGCTACCTCGCCGGTCTAATCCAGAATAACAATATCTTCAAGAACTCCACCTACCCTATCCAACACTAATCGCAACCGTCGCTACAACAACACTGAAAACTTCTCGGTACATATAGCCTTCGGTTGATCTACAACAATTTGTTGGAGATATTCCGGTTAATTTCACCGGAGTTGGGCTCATTGATCGGCGTCGGTTTATTTTGTTTTTGTGCATTTCGAAAGCGATGGCTATTTCCTGGCGTCTTCTTCGGGATTAATGATAAACCCAGCCCAGAAGTAGACTGAATGTCCTGGAGATTCGCTTTCCTCTTGTTCGATGCCTGACTGTCGTATTTTGAAGCATCAGCCAAATAGCCTGAATAATAATCTGACTCCGAACCTTTCTTGACACGATTCAGTACCAACCCCACAATCCTGACTCGACTAAGCTGTATTCGGTCCATTATAGCCTGTGCAGTCTTCCTCTTCAACCTTCCCGGCTCCACAACCAACACCACCCCATCCACCTTCGCTGAAAGAGCCCAGGCATCGGCTACGAGAAGCGGTGCGCTATCCAGAATTACTACATCTGCTATTTCCTCGAGACTGGCAAGAATGTTCTCCATTTTTTTAGAGCCTAGCATCTCTGCTGGATTTGGCGGAAGCGGTCCTGCTAAAATTAAAGCGACCCCGCCTTTTGCTGACCGATAAATCGCTTCCTCAAGGCTCACCTGTCCGCGAATGATATCGCTTATACCCGTTTGATTTGGAATAGAAAAGAAACCATGCAGGCTTGGACGGCGCAAATCGGCGTCAAGCAACACCACCTTCTTTCCGCTTTGGGCAAACGCCACAGCCAAGTTGGTGGCTATACTGCTCTTGCCATCGCTACTGCCGTTGCTGGTCACCAGGATCGTCTTTAATGGCTTGTCCACGCTGGCGAATTCGAGATTAGTACGCAGCGAGCGGAAGGCTTCCGCGACAACACTTTGAGGTAGCTTCACCATATATAAACTATGCGCAGCGGCCTTTGACATCACGGGAATGAAGCCAATCAGCGGTGCCTGAAAGAGCTGCGAAATTTCGTCCGGCTCGCGCAAAGTATCATCCATGTATTCCACCAGGAATGATATCCCCATACCGACTGCCAAGCTCAAGACAGCTGCCAGGGCCAGATTCAGCTTCCAATTCGGCTTGATTGGGAAGACGGGGATTTCAGCCAGATCCAGAATCTTCAAATCGTAGACCCCGTAAAGTTCCTCCACATACTTCACAGTAGTTTCCCCTAACTTATTCGCAAAGGTTGTGATAAGAGATGGATCAGGTCCTTCAACAGTGATATAGATCACATTGGTGCCAGCCAATATCTTACTCCCCACATCGAGGGTTTCGGCTTGAACAGGATTCAGTCCTAATGCATCGATAGTATCATTTTTAATCCTTCGACTAGTGGCAATATCGGAATAGGTGTTGGCCACAGAAACTCGACCGCCCAAGACATCCAATCCGGATAAAAAGCTGCGCGGATCTGAGAAAATAGTGCTGGATGGTGAGACAACAAAAGTGGTGGTCACCGAATAGGTTGGATTTTGCCGCCAGGTAAATATTGCTGTACTACCCACGGTCACCAGGAAAATTAGGACAATAATCCACCAACGCTTCAAAAATATTTTCAAAAAGCTAATAAGCTCCATATCGTTATCCCTATTCTGAACGCTAAAGTAGCAAAGTCACTGTTACGCTACCTTCCTAAATCGAGGTCATGATTCATCACTTTGCACCCACTCCCGCTAAAACCGAGAGGAAAGTCCACCATAATATCTTGAAATCAAGCAACATACTCTGCTTCTCAATATACTCGATGTCGTAGCGTACAAGGGTAGCAAAATCGATACAGCTGCGGCCACACACCTGCGCCAAACCGGTGATCCCAGGCAGTACTTCTAGCCGCTCATAATGCCAAGGATTATATGCCTCCACTTCCCAAAGCACATTAGGCCTTGGGCCTACGATACTCATCTCACCCTTTAATACATTGAGGATCTGAGGCAATTCATCCAGGCTGAGCTTTCGTAAAATTCGGCCGACGAAGGTGACATCTCCACGTGAAAACGGTTTGTAAGATTGTACACCCTCCCCCAAACTATCGATTTCCGCCTTCACATAGGCTTTCATAAATTCGCGCAAGTGGCCTTCGTCAAGTTTTGTTTTCATCGTGCGGAATTTATACATCCTGAATGGCCGGCCCCCTTTTCCTGCACGTTCTTTATTATAAAAGATAGGGCCTGGTGAATCGAGGAAGATAGCTAGCACGCAAGCAAGCATGACTGGAGTTACAATTGGTAGGATAACCAAGCAGATTGTTATGTCGACGAGGCGTTTCGCTGTGTGGTAATAGGTATTGGGTACTAGAACGCGAGGTTTTTTCAGTACTACATAATCCATGGTTATTTCCCCTATTAACTTATCATGTTACTTTATGTTTAACAAATAACTGCTCTGGCTCAATGAATAGTTTTGATTCCATATTAGCTTGCAGCTCAAGGTTGGCCTTATCGACCAGCCCCTCAAAAGTAAAACCGTCATGGGGGAGTGAGGCTGCCCCAACCTGAATCTCAACCCCAATATCCTTACTCACTTGATTGCGTAACCGATCAGTTAAGTCAGATAAATCTTCTAATTTGGTTTCTGGCAGAAGGATCAAAAAATTGTTATCGGTTTGGACGACGAGATCACAATCTTCAAGTTTTTCACACAGCGTTTTAGATACGCGTGCTAGTGTATATTGCCTGATGAAATTCTGCTGAGCTTCCTGAAGAAGGCGCTCCATCGAAGCCTGGATTGATTTTTCTTCCACCCCAATTGCCAATAAAACCAATGGACGCTGATGATTGCGTGCCCGCCTCACCTCCCTGTACAATACACTTTGCTTTTCTAGCGCAGAATCGCTGACTTTCTTCTGAGGAATATCGGATATCTGATTCACTGCACTCTCGAATTCATGGACAGCGTTACGTACCCAAACCAACATGAGTGTGGTCACTACGATTGCGCACGTTTCAATCAGGGTTACAAAAAGTGAGCTTCTTGTCAATGGAAAATCCATTTGCGCTTTGAGAACGAGAAAAACCATCGCTGGTACACTCAACATCCACCATAAATGGACTCTTCGCAGATGAGGAGTTACGAGCACAAATATCACTGAACTCAAAAGGAACAAATACATAATTGGGCTGATACTAATTGTCTCCCAAAAGTGTGCAAAAACATAGAATACAATCAGCCAACAAGTCAATAATATCGCTCTGATGCGTAGCTGTTTCATCTCATTCCCCTGATATTAGATTATTTAGATTTCCACACTAGTTCAGAATCATGAATTGATTGACACTGTTGACGATCGTGTTCAGATCGTCCTGGGTCAGTGCTGGGTGGACTGGTATGGATAATACTTCGTTTGCTGCCCGCTCCGCCTCTGGATAAGAGCCTTGGTAACACAAATCCCCCGCATAAAAACTTTGCTTGTGCACTGGCACTGGGTAATATACTTCGGAGCCAATGCCAGCTTCTTGCAACCAAGACCTTAATTTATCACGCTTACCACCTGGAACCCGAATCGTGTATTGATGAAATACATGCTCATAATCTTGAGGTATGACCGGTGTAATGATGCCTTTTAAATTTGCGCTTAAGTAGCTGGCGTTTGCCTGTCTCCGTTTATTATTTGCCTCAAGTTTCTTTAGTTGTTCGAAGCCAATCGCGGCATGTATGTCCGTCATGCGGAAATTAAAGCCTAACTCATCATGATAATAACGTCTGCGCATGCCATGTTGGCGGATAACCCGGCAATGTTCGTCAGTCGAATCGTCATCGGTGGTGATCATCCCACCTTCAGCAGAAGTCATATTTTTAGTGGGATAGAAAGAAAATGCACCGCATCCAAATGATCCCACTCGTTTGCCTTTATATAAGGCTCCATGGCTCTGGCAGGCATCCTCGATAACAATCAATCCATATTTTTTAGCAATTGTCATGATGGGATCCATGTCGCAACTCAAGCCAAACAGATGGACAGGCATGATCGCTTTTGTACGTTCTGTGATTGCAGCCTCGATTAATTTTGGATTGATGTTAAAGCTGACCGGGTCGATATCAACGAACACTGGGCGTCCGCCTGTATAAAGTATACTATTCGCCGAAGCAATGAAAGTGAATGGGGTTGTGATAACTTCGTCGCCGTTATGTATCCCTAGAGCTAATAAAGCAGTATGCAATGCAGTAGTTCCTGAAGTGGTTGCAATGGCATGCTTCACACCACACATCTTAGCAAATTCCTCTTCAAAAGCTTTCACCCGGGGCCCTTGAGCTATCATCCCTGAATCAAGCACTTCAAGGACGGCCTTCTTTTCTTCTTCACCCAGCTGCGGTTTGGCAATATTTATCATTTGACGTTCTCCCAATCTGTAAGGGGAATATTTACCTTCTGCCCACACTTTGGACAAATGGTGCTCACTTCATTGTAATTATGTGTGACTTTTTCGAGCCGGTTGCTGCAGGGGCAAACAAATCCACAAAGTCTAGCCGGATTTCCGCGAGCGAGACCGTAATCAGGGATATCTTTTGTCACTACACTGCCCGAACCAATCATTGACCATGCTCCGATAGTAATCCCGCAGCGAATGGTGGAATTGGCTCCCAATGCTGCACCTTTCCGGATATGGGTCTTAGTTAGGATCCAATCATCGGCAGCTTTCAATGAACCATTTGGATTAATCGCACGTGGCCTGAGATCATTAGTGAAACAGACATGAGGACCAATAAAAACCCCATCATCGATGGTGACGCCGTGATATACAGACACATAATTTTGAATTTTGACATTATTTCCCATCTGTACGCCTGCGTCAATATAAACTCCCTTTCCAATAATGCAATTCTGACCGATCCTGGCATCTTCCCGTATCTGGGCATGGTGCCATATGCTTGTCGAGTCACCAATTATCGCTTTCGGAGATACATCAGCGGTTGGATGGATTCTGATAGGCATCAATGATCTCTCCATCATTTACGAACGATAAATCATTAAGTTGGTTGTACTGCTGGTTCTGCTCGTGTACTAAAAAACAGATTTGTTTTGCCAAGCGGATAGCATTAATACCATCTTTAACCGAAGGTCTTGGCGAACACCCCTGGTTTATACAATCGACAAAATTCTTGATCTCTAATGACAGAGGCTCAGCATTGGGAACCAGGATGCGTTCTATCAAGCTTTCCTGGTAATAACTCACTCCATTGCGGTTCTTATCCGAAAACTCCGCTGTAGAACAGCGGTGAATAGATATGCTTTTGTTCATAAAATCTGCTTCAACATACGCATCCCCAGTTGTAATATCCACAGATCTTATCTTTTGTTCTGTCACCCTCGATGCAGTTAGGGTGATCAGTGGGCCATTGTTGTAAAATAATTGCGCTACCACATGATCTAGGCTATTGCTGAATGGCATCAAGCCCTGGGCATTAATTGAAATTGGTTCTTTCTCTGTGAGATCATTGCTCAAATCAAGATCATGGACCATCAGGTCAAATACAACATCGACATCTTTGTTGCTGACCCTGTAGGGGCTCAGACGCCGAAAATTGATAGCAATCACCTTCAAACTTTCCAGTACTTTTTTCAGTTCAATATAGGTCGGATTAAACCGTTCAATGTGCCCAACCTGAACGACCAAGCCGTTCATTTCGGCAGCATCCATAAGCAGTTGAGCGCTATCAAGGTCATCAGTCACCGGTTTTTCAATTAATATATTGACATTCTTCTCCAAACATTGCATCGCAATATCGAAGTGTGTTGGTGTAGGTGTGACAATACTCACTGCATCAATCTGTTCAAGTAAATCTTCAATTCGTTGGAACCCAGGAACATCATACCTTTCGGATAAATCTCTAGTTGCAGAAGAATTAGTGTCAAAAACGCCCTTAAAATCGACTTCTTTCGAATTCGCATATACCCGGCAATGATGCTGGCCCATTCTACCCAACCCAATTACACCTACCTTTAGACGCTTCACGCGAGCCTCCTCCTTCTACCTAATTTCTTAAACCGTATCACTTAATACTATTGTGCTCCCATTATCTGACAAAACTCATGCTCCGCCCTTCTGACATTATCCTCTTCGTCTGACATAATTGCCGAATATATTTATAAGCTTGATAAAACACAATAACAACAAACTGTCCGAATTTATAAATCAACAAATTCTATTGGTCAGTGTTGTCTTCCAGCTTGATATAATAATAACGATTCCGATTTACTTCGACGCTGGGGTCCCATCGAGCCAAATATTTCTATCAAAGTCAATGAACAATTCGATTTCATGACAGGCTAAAAGAGCATCTACACATAACATTCATCTGCACTTCCCCTGGCATCAGAGTGAAAAAAACCATTCATCCGCTAAATACTTACCATCGCTACATAAACCAAAATATATAAAAATTCGGAATATTTACAGGAAGCGATGATAAGTGAACATAACAGCAATGCCATATTTACCTTCGGTTAATTGTTCTTTCCTTATCACGACTCCTTTTGTTACTAGTTTACGTGTCTTCAAATCAATATTTTTATTTCTCAAGAGTATGACGACAGACAATAATGATCCAGCTTTGATATCTTTGGTTACCCACATAAAAAGCCCACTTGCACTAAGATTAGCGAGAGTGGCACTATCCTCGTACATATTCCCATCCAAATCAACCCCTTGAACAATAGCCTGGTATTCACAAGCTACTCTAGGTTTAATCCGCCTTTCCGCAATATTTATCAAAATCGTTTGGGACTCAGTCAATTTTGTAAACTCGCCCTTTGCCTATTACGCTTATCCTGTCTGTATCAATGCATATACTTACGGTTGATTATTTCGGTATTATCCGTACTGAGAATATATAAGTAAATTACTTATAATGCATCGAAGAATACGCCTATTTAGTAGACGGAATAGCGCCTATTTTTAACTGATTATTGTTGGCACATTCCTATATAATTAATGGCACATAAGTGCCATTAATTATCTTTTTAAATTTAATAATATCCTCGCCAAACATAGGAGAAATCATATTTTTTACTTCTGATTTTATTAATAGGAGGAGAAACACGCAGATTTATTGGTGAGGATTTTCGAGAAATCCAAAGCGGTATGCATAAACAAGTAATTCCAACCTATCTGAAACCTGCACTTTGTTATAAATTGAAGTTAAATGATGTCTTACTGTAGCTTCACTAATATTTAATTGTGCTGCTATTTCTTTATTCTTAAATCCCTCCGCAATTAATACGATAACTTCTTTTTCGCGTTTGCTGAGTTGGTTAATTTCTGTCTTTTCTACAGATGTTTTTATCAGCTCTTGATTACTGGATAAACGGGAGAGTACATGAGCGATCATAGACCTCTCAAGCCAAACTTCACCAGTGCTGACCTTCATGATAGCTTTTATTAAGGTTTCTGGTTTCTGGGTTTTTGAGACTAATCCTAAGACTCCATTCTCAACTGCTCGAACGAGGACATGGTAATCTTGATCTTCCGTTAGTAAGATTATGCGAGATAGCTTGTTTGCAGCGGTAATATGTGGAATATAATCTAAATCTGTCTGTTTAATTGGATTTAATTCAAGCAGGATGATATCTGGTTTTAAGTCCGCTATAATTTCAAGCCCCGCTCTGAAATCACTTGTTTCTCCAATCACCTTAATCCCCTGTTGATCCTCTAACAACCTGCGGATACCAGCACTAACTAGAGCATGTTTTGCAAGTATGACTATGTGGATAAGATCACGATTCATGGAACACATATTCTCGGGGCTTTTATATATAATATTCCCGTTTCATGGTTCTTAACAATGAATAATACACACCCTCTCGTATCCTCTACTGTTCACCTAAGTTGAAAAAAGGCAGAATAATTGCTAATCGAACTATACTATAGCGCATGATACACCACATGTCAATTGTGGAAACCATTGTGGAGACCATTAGGTTACAATCAAGGATTCCCATAGATTTATAAAAGAGGGAGTTCATTTTGGTTGGACAAAGCGATAAAAATCCTTCACCCAGGGTGTATCCTGATCTGGCCCAGTAAAAATCGGCATTCTCCCAAATAAGTATTCATCCTTATCCACTATGTTCCCACACCTGCGTTTTGGCTTTTCAGGTGCCTCCAGCGGCAAGTAATGAAAAGCTTGCTGCTTCAAGGCTTCTCTGTTCTGACATATTGCCAGCATCGCTCTTGCTCCACGCAGTTTCCAACCACAACCACGTCCCTTAATCCGGTGGACGACCAATCTATCCACATTTCCTTCAATCGCACCCAGGCTGCTCAGTTCAGTTGGGTAACCCCGACATGATAAATCCAGCAATCAGTCTTGTTAGCCATCAATATACTGAAAGACCAGCTTCAATTTCGTTTTTCTCTTTCCCAGAAGCCTGCTCGATCAGTTGCATCAATTCCTGGTGTACCACAGGAAAGCCTTGTTGACGTAATTTCTTGACCATCTCATGCGCTCTATGCCTGTTGCCCATGGCTCTCCGAGCTGCCCGGCTCAAGTGAAAGCGATCCAGCACGAACTCCTGCTGCATCCCAAAGCCTTGGAAAGTATGGCGAACCCACTGGTTACCATCGCCTCCACAGATTAGCAGCCAAGTCTGTTCCAGATCATAGTAACGATGGGCTGCTTTCAAGACCTGTTCCTGCCATGCACTACCGCTGATCCCCAGGGAAACGAGGCTGCATTTATCCGCCAATCGATAACGGTTCTTCACCAGTGGCCTTTTTCCACTATACAGGGTGCCAACACGCACTTCCACTGAGCGACGTTTCTCCCTTTGCAGATGCAACCATGCCCCATCACTTTCTCCGAACAATACATCAGCCTTCACTTTTCCACCTGGGATCGCTTCCCCGGCCTCAAACACGCTTCTGCGCTCCGCTTCTTCCCCATCGGCGATGCGATTCCCTACCTGGCACACCATCCTCTGGATACTGCTATGACTGACTTCTCTCTTTAGCAACCAGCTCATTTGGCTTGCTGCTCGCCGGTAGATCCCTTCACAAGCCAGATAGGCTCCCATTTCTCATACGCGTTGGCTATCTCTCCCGTAACGCTCCACCTCTAAGAGCTCATTCAATGGTTTCCTCCGTCTGTCTTGTTCGTATAGATAGATGTGCCTGCGGTAATGGATCCAACCTACACTGCTAAGTATGTTGCGTTCCTCTGTGCCCATGTTCCGCCATCCTGCAGGCACGCATTGTCGAAATTCCTCATCCAATCCCTTCAGCCCCGTCATAAGCACTTTATTGCCAAGTTCCTGGACCACTTGACTGATCCCACTTTCAAATTCATACATTTCCATCGTTCTTGAATACTGGATGGCTTCAGCATTGATCTTTACAGTTATACCTATCTCGACATGCTTTTCTGTCATCGGAGAGTTCCTTTCTGTGTTGATGTTTGCCAACAACAATATTGATCGGAACTCTCTCTTTTGGCAAGTATTTTATGGATTTATGATACAGTAACATTTTCCCCTACTCGTTTGAAAGCTGGTTATTGAGAGGGGGCAAGCAAGCTAAAAGTGAGCATGGGGGTATCAACAATTGATTATCTTCCCTCGGTGTCGGTGACCCCATAGGGCACCACCCGGGCACCCGGTGAGTGCGGCGACCTATGGGCGCGCTTGACAGTCACTCGAATTGATGTATAGTTTAGTTTGTTAGAAGTATTCACCAGGTAATTACCTACAAATTGCTGGAGTGACCTATGCGAAAATTGGTCTTTCTAGAGATGGCGTTGCTGA
The DNA here is from genome assembly GCA_003105035.1 of Anaerolineales bacterium. Lineage (NCBI taxonomy): Bacteria > Bacillati > Chloroflexota > Anaerolineae > Anaerolineales > Anaerolineales bacterium. The sequence goes on from PQAL01000040.1 coordinate 37,228, forward strand.
TCATTGCAACCGGTATTGTACCGGTAGGTGCCGCTCCAGGATTTTCCTGCGCGGCTGTTACCGAGATACCCCAGATTGAGTGTGAAGCATTGGTTGCCATCTTCAATAGCACGAATGGACCTGGATGGGTGACTTCGAGTGGATGGTTGGAATCGAATACTCCCAGCAGTTGGTATGGGGTGAATGTGTGGTCAGGTCACGTACATGGTCTAGTTTTAGACGCTCATGGTTTAAGAGGAAGCATACCCCCAGAAATTGGACACCTTTCTTACCTGGCTTATATGAATCTTGGGTTCAACGATCTGGGCGGTAGCATCCCACCGGAGATTGGTAATCTTACCCTGTTACATGACCTGATGCTATATGGCGACCACCTTACCGGCAGTATTCCGCCAGAAATGGGTAATCTTTCTAGTATGAAATTGTTGTTCCTTAGTGATAATCAATTGAGTGGCACCATCCCGATTCAGCTAGCCAACCTTACCCAGCTGACGGCTTTGGGTCTCTCTGGCAACCAATTGAGCGGGGGCATACCGGCTGAGCTAGGTAATCTACCTTATCTAAATTACCTATATTTTTACAACAATAAATTATCCGGTAGCTTACCTGAAGAGCTGAGCAACCTTATCAATCTGATAGAGCTAGATCTTGGCTCCAACCAATTAAACGGGAGTATTCCACCTGAGTATGGCAATCTGACTAATCTTCAAATGCTCGCGTTGCGAGACAATCATCTTTCTGGCGATATCCCGTCCACATTTATCAATCTTGTCAACCTGGCGAATGCCGGCCAAGGCTATAATGGTGCTGATGGACTAAATCTAGATTATAACTTGCTCAATGTCCCTCCTGGTTACCCCGAGCCGGCCGATCCTCTGCAGGTCTTCCTGCACCAGAAAGATCCCGATTGGCAGCTATATCAACCCTTCCAACAGGTGATCGGTACGGGGGGTGGAGAAATTACCTCGGGGGATGGAACGACAGATATTCACATTCCAGCCGGTGCATTGGATAGTAACACCACCTTCACCTTCATACCTCAGGGAACGCCTAACCACTTCTCAGGTATATTGCCTTATGCATATAATAGCTTCCAATTGACTGGGCTAGATTCTGGGGGTAATCCAGTTGCAGCATTTAACCTTCCTGTAATAGTGACAGTCACCTATCCCTGGTGGATACCTGAAAACAGGCTCGCGCTCTACTATTGGGACGAATCTGCCGCGGCCTGGGCGGATGCAGTTACAACCTGCCCTGGTGGTGAGTACACCCGTGACCTGGATGCAAATATCCTAACCCTTCCACTGTGTCACCTGACGGAGTTTGCGCTATTCAGCACACCGCTACCCACCTTTATACCGATCATCAGCCATTAACCTCAATACGTCAACCGGGCTGACTTGGAGAACAAACCATGCATATCCCGATGATTGACTGAGGTAAGCCATAACACCGCTTGCGGTTGTCTCTAATCACCTGGACACCTGCCCATCTTTGGCGGCAAGAGTAGTTTGCGGTTCATCAATGGATATCAATCTAATCATCTGCGATAACCTGCACGATTTTTGTGTGGTCCATCTGCGTTCATCTGCGGTTCCTTTTGTTTAGTGAATTTTCTGTGTTTATCTGTAATTATCTGTGGTTCTGATTTCTCTCTTATTATCTGCGTCCATCTGTGCTTAAAAAGTTTTCCCCTCTCCAAATTCATGAGAGGGGTAACGGTGGATTTCATGGGCGGAATAGGACTCGAACCT
>PQAL01000041.1:0-9089 GCA_003105035.1 Anaerolineales bacterium
CCTGCTCAGCCGCGCTGATCCTGGGTGGTATGCATGAAATGCTGGCACGCGATCTACACGAGATTTACAGAACGGGTTCGGAATTCGCATCCACCAGGCAAACCTGGGAGCAATTACCCGAAGGATTGAAAGATGCTAAGCAGCAAGCCAGCCGGATTCATCAACTGTTGAATGCAGTTGGTTACCGAATCTCTCCCCTGCAGAATTGGGATGCCAACAAGCAGCCATTTACCGATACGGAAATTAAAAAAATGGCTCGCCTCGAACACGAATTGTGGCGCCAAGCAAAGGAGGCGGATGGTTGGACCTATAGTGAGCAAAGGGATGAAAATAAGCGCACCCATCCAGACCTTGTATCCTGGGATGACCTGGATGGAGGGGAGCAGAAGAAAAGTTTGACTATGGTGCAGCAGATACCGGTATTGCTTGCACGGGTCGGATTCCAAATAGATCGCATGGTAAACCCTGGAAGTGAGATGCCCGAATTGAAATAAAATCATATACAAAGCTGGGAAGAGAAATCCCCTCCTCGGGCTTTATTGCGGAGTAAAAAGTAAGCCGGTCTGAAGTTGATATTATCAATTTAATTGAGAAGTGAGTTTCTATACGGAAAGAAAATAAAAGCTATTATAAAAATTTACTCTGGATTTAACTGGGAAAGTTTGCCATAGATAAGTTTTCCCACAACCCTTGGGGAAGATCCGTTGCAGATGAGATACTCATAATTTCCTGGGCTATAAATTACGGATCGGCATCGGATTAGAGGTATTTATGGAGCTTTCGGAGGGTTCTATGCCCCAAAACCCATTTACATTTGGCAATCCGGTAAATGATCAAACATTATTTATCGGACGCAAGAATGAAATCAACCAGATCGTCAGCCGGTTGATCTCGTCAGTGCATGAAAGTACATCCCTGATAGGGGACAGCAGAATGGGAAATACCTCTCTGCTGAAATATTTATCCAATCCTGTTTCAGCTGCTAACCTAAGCCTTCTTCCAGAAATGTATCATATGGTATACATCGATTTTCAAGGCCAAGCGAACATAACCCCATATATTTTCTGGAAACGGGTTTTCACATCCATATACCGATCAGCACAAAATCTCGAAGAAAAAAAACTGGCTGGAGAATATCGGCAAATGGATGAATTTGATTTATTTGATCTGGAAGATTTCTATGAGACAATTAGGGACTTGGGGATCATTATAGTCCTTTTAATAGATGAATTTGAGTACGTCACTCAATCACCGAATATAGGCGGGGATTTTTTTGGTGGGTTACGGAGCCTGGCTATTCACCAGAACCTTCCCTTGATCCCTGCTACTAGGCACGAATTATCTGATCTATGTCATACAGAAAGTATTAAAGGTTCACCTTTTTTTAACATCTTTGCGACCGTTCACCTACGACCTTTCTCAACAGAGGATTCTAATGAGATGCTTGAGATGTACCTAAATAAATCAGGTTTATCATATTTGAAAGAAGAAAAGGAATACATTGCAGAGTTGGGTGATGGACATCCATATTTTCTTCAAATGGCAGGTTATTATTGGTTTCACGGGAAAAACCAAGGGTTAAAAGGCAATGACCTATTCGAGCTGATGCTCAACAATTATTATCAGCAATCCTTACCTCACCTCAAGGACCTCTGGTCGGTGTGCGATCAAAGGGAGCAAACACTGCTTCGAGCTGTAGCCCCCATAAACAAAGCAAAACACTCTTCTCCTTCCACCCTGGCTGATTTACTTGAGGATAGTGAGTTCAAGGCTTCATTTATCAATCTAATCAAAAGAGGGTTAATAAAGGAATGCGATGGTAACTATAAAATAAATCTGCTCTGTTTGCTAAAGTATATACAAGAGGAAAACCCTCCAGGACTGCAGGCCGTGACTGCTGCAAACAAATCCACAGATCCTCTTGTAAATGAACCCTCCGGTCCAGCTAATTTTGTAGTCTTTGTTAGTCATTCCAGCCATGATAAGTCGGAAGCTGACCTATTAGTCAGTGGTTTAGAAAGCAGGGGTATTCAATGCTGGATCGCTCCTAGAAACATTCAACCAGGAACACCTTACCCGGAAGCCATTATTAGGGCTCTAAATATCTGCCGGACTATGGTGGTGATCTTTTCAGAAGCTGCCAATGAATCGGACCAGGTCATGCAGGAAGTTGAACGAGCCGTTTCCAAAAAGCTGACCATTATTCCCATCCGGATTGAAAATATATTACCCACTGGTTCATTGGAACTAATGCTCTCTTCGAGACATTGGCTGGATGCATATCAATCACCTATTGAAAACCACTTTGATGCGTTGGCAAAATCCATTCGTGGATAGTATATGGGCTTAAATTACACCGACTTGCTCTACTGCAATCGTGCGCAGCTGTGGGATACCAACTTAATGAGCGGATTTTTCGAGTTCATCTCGCAGTGGCAGTTAAATCACTTAGGATTATATGCCGATCCATTTAGGGAAAACTGTGTCGGAACATTCCTCTATTGAATTAACCCATCGAGGAAAACAGAATGGCCCATGACGTTTTCGTCAGTTACTCAAATAAAGACAAGCCTGTCGCTGATGCAGTTGTTGCCCGGCTTGAGAACAAGGGTATCCGTTGCTGGATAGCACCCCGTGACGTTCCTCCTGGATATGATTGGGCTTCAATCCTTGTGAATGCCATCGATAATAGCTTGATTTTCGTCCTCGTTCTTTCTAAATACTCTAATATTTCGAAGCAGGTTATTCGCGAGGTAGCTGAAGCCGTCGAAATGGGTATTCCCATCATCCCCTTGCGTATTGAAGATATCGAACCTACCCAGGCGATGCGTTATTACATCAAGTCACTCCACTGGCTAGACGCAATGAGCCCACCATTGGAAAAACATCTCGGAGAATTAACCAGTTCAGTCCAGGCTTTACTTTCTGTCAAGGGAAAACCGTCTGAAGCAACTGTTACAGTGGTTGAGAAAACTACCCAAAAGCAAGGGTCCTCTTCGGTTATGGGGGAGTGGAGAACAATAAAATTTAATATCCCAAATGAAAAATTATGGCGCCAACCAGCAGATGGGATTTATATTTCGGTCAACCAACCACCGGACACGATTGCATGGTCAGAAGAAATTGTTGAAGGTGACATATCGATCAGTTTAAACGTAGCCAGTCAGGAGAAAGACGCGGAATGTCAAGTCATCGTTTATGGAAATGGCATGGGCTTTACACAAGGGAGCCTGCTTTTCACCTTTGGAAAAGGGTATTATAAATTAGAGAAACATTCAACATACCACCAGGGTGAAAACTGGTTGGTATTGACCGCTGCGAATGTGGATTTTCGAAATCACGTTTATTCTGTCCTGATCGAGATCGTTGGTGATAAGGCTAGCTTATATCTTGATGGTGAAAAAGTGGCTTCCACCTTTTTCGCTCTCTCGGAAGTAAACCGTCGGGGAAGGATTGGGCTGTCTAAAACCTGGGAAATGTTAGGAGATGTAACTTATTCAAATATAAAAATCAAAAGCTTAAGTTGCGGCTTAGGGGAATAATCATGTCCCATGACGTTTTCGTCAGCTATTCAAACAAGGACAAGCCTGTCGCTGACGCGGTTGTAGCCGGGCTTGAGCATAAAGGGATTCGTTGCTGGGTTGCCCCACGAGATATCGCTCCGGGAAGTTCCTGGGGCGAAGCCATTATCAGCGCCATTGAGGGAAGTCGATTCATGGTCATCATTCTCTCCGGTAATTCAAACCGGTCGAAACAGGTTGTTCGTGAAGTAGAGCGGGCTGTGGCTAATAGTGTCATCATAATTCCCTTCCGCATTGAGAATATTGATCCCACCGGTGCAATGGCATACTTTCTTTCCACAGAGCACTGGCTAGATGCGATTACGCCACCTCTTGAACGGCATATTGAAAAGCTAGTCACGACACTCCAACGTTTCATGTCCGGAGAAGGAGAATCTAACGTAGGTAGTATCAGCACCCCGATAACCAAATCCGCTGTACCCGCCCGTCGCTGGAAGCCAATCTGGATAGGATCTCTTATAATCGTCGCGGCAATTTTTATCGTTACAGCCTCGTTGATAATACCCAGGCTTCTGCCTGATACGCCCCAATCTTCAACAATGGGGATCGAACTGCTGACAACAACAACATTGCAATTAAAACCAACCTCAACACAATCCCCGACAACTGAGCCGGCATTTCACCAGATTGGCAGCTTCCCAACTTCTCGAGAAGCACGAAATGTGTTCGTTTTGAATAACACCGCCTATATCGCCAACGCAGAAGATGGGTTGCTCATTATCGATGTCAGTGATCCCTCTGATCCGCAAGAAATTGGTGCCTATCCACTGGAAAACACACAAAACGTGGTGGTGGTTGACGATATTGCCTATGTGGTCGAACAGGGATTGGTAAAAGACGCCACAGCATTGAAGGATAGACTTGTCCTCCTGGCGGTCATGAATCCCTCAATCCCCCAAATGCTAGGTGAATATACACCTGAAGGTGATTTTACGCATCAGACCCTTAGCAATATGGCAGTATCCGATCAGATGGTTTACCTGACTGCCAATGACAGGTTGATCATAGTCGATGTGAGTGTGCCATCGCAACCAGCAACCAGTGGAGAGTATTCAATCTTCTCCAACATTTCCAGCCCCGGTGTCGCCGTTGCAGACAGCATTGCTTATCTTCAGGCCAATCAGCTGGATGTGATCGATGTCCACGATCCCTCTGCCTCAACAGAGATCGGAGGTTTCGACACTGGGTGGGGATCAGGGATAGTAATTCAAGACCACATTGCTTATATCGCTGGCTGGAATTCAGGGATGAGCATCCTTGACATTAGTAACCCTGCAAGACCGATTAAGTTGGGACAGTTCCAGGAGCTGGTAGGCAATTACGACCTGATACCGTCTGGAAGCGCAACACGCCAAACCCTTCTGGATATAGCCGTGAATGGGGATATCGCCTACCTGACCTATAATTTTGGGGTAGACAACGGTACCTGGACTCAAGTTTTGGAGAGTGGTGTCATCGCTGTTGACGTTAGCGACCCTGCGAACCCGTGGAAAATTGCTGTGTATCCAGACCTGGATGCGGCTTCCTCTATCACAGCGGTAGGTGATTTGGTATTTGTCACTGATAGTTCGCGGGGTTTATTCATTTTTAGTGAACCGCAATAAAAGGCATGTGTATGAGGAATAATAAAATCGCATCAGCGGCATTTATCTGATATTCAATAAAGGTAGGTAAAACATGACTCAAACCAGTAAAACTTTCCGTGTGTTCATTAGCTCCACCTTCAGTGACCTGAAACCTGAACGGAATGCGCTCCAGGAACGGGTCTTCCCCCGGCTGCGAACATTGTGCCAAAAGCATGGGGCACGCTTTCAGCCTATCGACCTGCGTTGGGGGGTCAGTGAAGAAGCTTCGCTCGACCAGCAAGCCATGTCCATCTGCCTGGGTGAGATCGCCCGCTGCCAGCAGATTTCACCCCGCCCCAATTTCATTGTCCTCCTGGGAGATCGCTACGGCTGGTGCCCGCCACCAGCACAGATCCCAAATAGTGAGTTCCGAGAAATCAAGGATACAATCAAGAGCCAGTCAGACCTGACACTCCTGAACGAATGGTATCGTCTGGATGAAAATGCCGTGCCACCCGAGTGGCGTTTAAAACCGCGCTTGAAAGGCAGACCTTATGAGGCTTATGATAACTGGCAGCCGGTCGAAGCGCGCCTGCAGAGGATCCTGGCACAAGCCTCCCTGGAGGTGGGTTTCCCTCCCCAAAGATTGCTTTTCTACACTGCCTCTGCCACTGAGCAGGAGATCGCAGCAGGAGCCTTGGTGAAGGAAGCCCCGGAGCACGTGTTCTGCTTCTTCCGCAGCCTGGAGGATCTACCCTTGGGGTTTAATGCCCAAGCTTTCCGAACCCTGGCTCAAAAGCGGCTGCTCGATAATTTTCCATCCGGCTTAAGCAGCACCGGCGAGGCACTGGTTCAATTAATTTTGGCAAATCCATCGTATTCATCTGCCAGGGAGTTTGCCAATGCGATCAAGCGTGCCATCGAGGAAACACCCAAAGCCACACCCGAGGCAGATGTGGTCGGCTTTATCCGCCAGGTGCTGGTGGACTTCACCGCCAAAGATTTCCAGAATTTGGATGAAGAAAATTGGACAGTTGACGAAAATGCCGGTAAACAACAACGAGCTTTAAAAGTTCGACTACAAGGGTATATCCCCCATAATATCAATACCTATTCAGCGCGCTGGACGTATGATACCGATAGAGAAGAGACCATCTCTACAGATCACATCGATCAGCTGTGCGCCGACGTTTATGACGCCCTTTCCAATATTATCCTGGGTGAGATCGAGCACCCACATTCTGTCGCGGTAGAGTCTGAGGTTATACGTATCCAGACCTCTGCCGCGTTGGATGCTGAGGGGCTTGCTCATCGCCAGTTCGCCGAGGACCACTTGCGAGTCTTTGTGGGCCGCCAGGATATCCTGGCGAAAATCGCCAGTCATCTGTCGGCTGGTGGAAGGCGCAGTCTCACGATCGTTGGTGCAGGAGGCACCGGTAAATCCACACTGATAGCCAAGGCGATCCAGGAAGCGCAACAAGTTCATCCGAATGCGGAAATCGTTTACCGTTTCATCGGCGTTACCCCGGGTTCATCTGACGGACGCTCCCTGCTCGACAGCCTGTGCCATGAGCTCTCCCGGCGCTATGGGTCGGATATAACCGATATCCCCACCGATTACAACGACCTGGTACCTGAGTTGGGTAAGCGAATGGCACTCGCCACCCCTGAAAAACCGCTGATCCTCTTCTTGGACTCACTTGACCAGCTTTCTGAGAGCCAGAACGCTCGCAGTCTAATCTGGCTGCCATCAGAGCTCCCCGAGCACGTCCATGTTATCACCACCACCCGTCCAGAAGATACGCTCAAAGCCATGCAGACGAAGCAATCGCTGGAACTTAACCTGGGAGGTCTCTCACGCCAGGAGGGTGACGAGTTATTGTCCCAGTGGTTGTCCGGTGTTCACCGCACCCTCCAACCTGCCCAATTCCAGCAGGTGATAGATAAATTCGAATGTAAAGATGCCCCGCCGGATACTGAGCTTTCACCAGGAAATCCCCTCTACCTGAAGCTGGAGTGCGAAGAAGCTCGCCTATGGACATCCTACTCACCTCCAGAAGAGCTGGCGTTTGGCGTCAAGGGCATAATCGAAAAGAACATGATCGACCGCATGAAGCACGAGGAAGACCACGGGGAAGCCCTACTCTCGCGCGCTTTAGGTTACCTGGCAGCCTCGCGTTACGGCCTGGCGGAGGACGAGCTGGTCGACCTGCTATCGCGTGATCTGCAGGTGTACGAGTGGTTCTTCAACATGACCTACCATTTACCCTCTGACCTTCTCCAAAATGCGATTATATACCGGCGTAATCTCGAGAATCGTATCGAGAAGAGAGAAGTCGAAGCTACCAAGGAAGAAGAAAGAGCTGCCCTAGCGTGGCTGAAAGAGATCCGCACCTCTCCCGAACGGGTGGCGCAATTCCTGAAGGAAGTACTCCCTAAACCGGATGGGCCACGCTTGCCCATCGTGTTGTGGTCGCGCCTGTCCTTCGACCTGGCACCATATCTGGCTGAGCGCATGATGGATGGCAGCTCGCTAATGAATTTCTACCACCGGGAGCTTGGTGATGTATCAACTGCAGTATTCCTCAGTGATCGTAAAGACCTCGTTTACCATGAAAGGCTGGCAGATTACTTCCGCAGAAAAGCAGACCCGCAGGGAGACCGCACCTGGACAGGCAATCACCTTCACGGTTTGAGTGAGCTACCCTATCACCTGACCAAGGCTGAGCTTTATGATGATGTCTTCCAGACGCTGACTGATTTCCAGTTCCTGGAGCACAAAGCTGCCGAGGTGGGCGTGTTGGTACGCACCGATGATAAAGGTAACCCAGCCAACACCTACACGGGTGTGTTGCAGCTGCAAGAGGATTATGAACGTGCCTTGCAGGTCATGCCGGGCGGGGAAGGTGGCATGGGAAGCCGTGCCCCATTGATCCTTACTGCACTGGAGACAAGCAAGGGTTTGATGGTGTACTGCCCGGTGTGCAACAAGTACTCACCCGTCACAAAGGAGATGCTGGATACTGTGATCCGCTGCCCTCAGGAAACCTGCAAGGCACCCATCAAGCTGAATCCATTTACCGTGAAGCGAGAAATTTGAGGATAGCTTAGCAATGCTGAATCCACCAACTGCCGCAAAAAATTACGGCTCAGTATTGAAAGCATTCTCCCGCGCCTTGCGGCGTGAAGCGCATGTGCTCACCCAGCACTCCGAGATTCTGTGGCAGCAGCTTTACAACCGCCTGCAGTGGGAAGGGGAAGCGGTGGGACAGATGCTGGCATCGGAATATGAAAAGCGCAGCTCGTTTGGGCGCAGACCCTGGCTGCAAACCAGGACCCCTTTCCGTGAATCTGAAGAGTTGCTGCGCACCCTGAGCGGCCACACTGCTGGGGTCGAAGGCATTGCCTTCAGTCCGGATGGAACGCGGATCGTCTCTGCCAGTTATGACGAGACGCTCAAGCTTTGGGAGGCAGCCAGCGGGCAGGAATTGTACACCCTGAGCGGTCACACCCATGAGATCAAAGGATGTGCCTTCAGCCCGGATGGGACCCGGATCGTCTCATCCAGCAGGGACAAGACGCTCAGGCTGTGGGACACAGCCAGCGGTCAGGAGCTGCGCACACTGAGTGGCCACACCGAATTTGTCCAAGCCGTTGCATTCAGCCCGAATGGAAGCAGGATTGTCTCCGCCAGCATGGACAAGACGCTGAGGCTGTGGGATGCCGCCAGTGGGCAGGCACTTCGCACCCTGAGCGCCCATACTGGAGCTGTCTACTTTGCTGTTGCCTTCAGCCCGGATGGAACCCGGATCATCTCCGCTGGCGGGGACAAGACGCTCAAGCTTTGGGAGGCAGCCAACGGGCAGGAGCTGCGCACCCTGAGCGGCCACACCTGGCAGGTCAGGGCTGTTGCATTCAGCCCGGATGGGACCCGGATCGTCTC
>PQAL01000041.1:9265-9611 GCA_003105035.1 Anaerolineales bacterium
GTTTTAGCCCGGATGGTACCCTGATCGTCTCCGCCAGCAATGACAGTACTCTCAAGTTGTGGGACGCCGCCAGCGGGCAGGCGTTGAGAACGCTGAGGGGCCATACTGGTCAGGTCGAGGCCGTTGCCTTCAGCCCGGATGGTACCCAAATCGTCTCCGCCAGCGGGGACAAGACACTCAAGGTATGGAAGGCCGCCACCGGGCAGGCGCGGCACACCCTGAGCAGTCACACCAGAGAGGTCTATGGCGTTGCATTCAGCCCGGATGGAACCAGGATCGTCTCTGCAAGCAAAGACAGAACACTCAAGATATGGGACACCGCCAGCGGGCAGGATATGCCCACCCT